>CAWVTK010000064.1:0-10284 GCA_963933205.1 uncultured Flavobacteriales bacterium | reverse complement strand
TACAGCTTCTCATAATCCAAAAGAATACAACGGTTATAAAGTTTATGGAGATGATGGGTGTCAGATTGTAAGTCCTTTTGATGTTGAATTGATTACCAAAGTAAGAGCACTTTCTATTGAAGAGGTTAATTTTAATACCCAAGAAGCTCTAATTACTCCTTTAGGAGAAGAAATAGATGAACTTTATATAGAACGCTTAAAAACACTTAGTTTAGCTCCAGAAGCAATTCTTAAACATAAAGATTTACCTATTGTATTTACAGGAATTCACGGTACTGGTTCTGTACTGGTTCCCAAAACCTTAAAGGCTTTTGGTTTTACCAATATCATAACGGTTGCCTCTCAAGACAGTATTGATGGTAATTTTCCTACCGTTAAATCTCCTAATCCAGAGGAACCAGCAGCCTTAGAATTGGCTATAAATTTAGCAAAAGAAAAAGGAGCTCAACTAGTAATGGGAACCGACCCGGATGCCGATAGAGTAGGTATAGCTATTCCAGATAAATCTGGAGACTTTGTTTTATTAAATGGAAACCAAACAGGCTCTTTATTGATAAACTATTTGCTAACAAAATGGAAAGAACTCGGAAAAATTACCGGAAATGAATTTATTGCCAAAACTGTAGTTACCACCGATTTAATGGATGTAATAGCTAAGGCACATGGAGTAAAAGTATACAATACACTTACCGGATTTAAACACATTGGTGCGCTTATACGAGCACTCGAAGGTAAAGAACAATTTATAGGTGGAGGAGAAGAAAGTTATGGATACTTAGCTGGGGATTTTGTTAGAGATAAAGACGCAATAATTTCTTGTGCTTTGATTGCAGAAATGGTAGCCTGGGCTAAAAGTAATGGCAAAGATCTTTTCGATTTAATGCAAGAGATGTATTTGGAATATGGGTTTTATTTAGAAGATCTTGTGTCTATTACAAAACAAGGGCGACATGGTGCAGCAGAAATTGCAGCTATGATGGACGACTTACGTAAAAACACGCCTACCTTTATAGTTGGCGAAGAGGTCGTAAAATTTATAGATTATTTAGATACAACCAAAACAGGTTTACCAGAATCTAATGTATTGCAGTTTATTACAAATAAAGGAACTAAAATTACAGCCAGACCATCGGGAACCGAACCAAAAATAAAATTCTATTTTTCGGTAAAACAAGCGTTAAATTCTTCCTCAGAATTTTATACAGTAAAAGAGAAATTACAAAATAAAATACTCAAAATAAGAGCTGAAATGGATTTGAATTAGACTTTTTAATAAATAATACTTAAAACAGGCTTAATAGCCTGTTTTTTTTGTTGTAAACCATTTAATATCAGTAATAACAGGCGTATTAGCGTACAATAGTTAAGAACAAATCAATGTTAATAACCTAAACGAAACAAGCTCTTTATCAGACAATTAAATATTATTTTTTCTTTTGATAGCCTTAATTACAGACCTACTATTGTAACTATATTTTTCTAGATATACAGTTTTAATTTTAAGCTGTGAATTCTAAAATATTTCTAAATATGTAATCTATCTTTTTATATTTGAGCGTATTAACTAATAAACCAATTTATTATGGCTAACGCTTTTAAAATGCTTGGAGATTTAATATCAGGTTTAACTGCCTTATTAATGTCTTTAGTTGGACTAGGAATTACCGCACAAATCTTAGGAATTGGATGGACGGGAATGGATGTAATTGGATCTATTACCGCTTTAGTGGGTAGGTTTGCAAATGCAGACCTTGCAGGTTTAATTGCACTACTTGTTATTTTATCCTTTATGGGTAAAAAATAATTAACCTAATTAAAGCCCTACTTTTGTGGGGCTTTAATTATTTATTTTTATCCAAATGAAAGAACAATTAAAAAATAAACTCAAGTCCATTAAAAAACTAATAGGTTTTGCTGTAGACCTGGCTGTACCTTTTTTATGCCTGGGTGTTGTAGTTCAGCTTATTGTTGGCACAACTCTTTTTGGTTGGAATCCTGTTGGAAATATAATTAATGCTTCAGAGAAATTAGGAGACAATAGCTTTATTGGAGTAATAACTCTTATCGTATTATACTCCGTTTTTAAAAATAAAAAGTAGTGTAAACAACTCTTGTTTGAGCCTTATTAAGATATCAGGTTAATATTTTTGTAAAACAATTACACAAAATATTTTATTAGTTAGCTTAGCTTTTTTAATATACACTATGTCTTACTGGAAAAATTATTGGAACAAGGTTGCTCAAAATAGCTCTCCGCTGGCGCAGGTTCAAAGAGACGCGATATCTAAAAACCAATTACTTAAAATAGAAAAACATATTTGTAAACTTTTAGATGTACAAAAAACAGATGTATTACTAGATGTTTGTTGTGGAAACGGACTCCTCACAAATCGTTTTTCTACCTACTGTAAACAAGTACTTGGAGTAGATTTCTCTAAAAACTTAATTACATCGGCACAAATTAATTTCCAAACACCAAATTTAAATTTTGTAGAAGAAGACGCCACTCAACTCTCGCTGTCTATAGATTTAAAATTTGATAAAATTTTACTCTATTTTTCTTTTCAATATTTTAATTACAGAGAGGGTGCTTTGGTTATTTCTGAAATGAAAAAATTACTAAAACCTGGAGGGGTTATTTTAATAGGAGATGTACCTGATAAGACTAAGTTTTGGAGCTATTACGACACCACATTAAAACGACTATTTTACTTTAAACAATGGTTGCTTTTTCAACCCAAAATGGGTAAGTTTTGGAGTGAACAGGAGCTAAGCAAAATTGCTACTCAAAATAAAATGAAAGGGAAGCTTATAATTCAAAATCAAGAATTACCCCACTCGTATTATAGGTTTGATTATTTGTTAGAAAACAATTAACCTAAATTTAGATGTGTTTAATAAATACAATAATTCGTACACATCTTTTAAATGAATTTTTAGCTCTTGTGTTGTGCGTTTAAGAATCAATTTTTTTAGCGTTTATTTAATTTAACAATAAGGGAGGCTTTCGTTATATTGCATACTAAAACATTTTGTAGCTCGTATTCTAAGAAACTAGGTAATTGAGTTTAAGTAGAACGGGAAAGTAAAAGCGATAGGCTTAGGATGGTCCTTTTTTTAATAAAATTTACATTGTACGGATATTTTATAATTAATCAGGTTTGTAGTGTTTTTAGCCTTTCAAATAGACCATATACAAACCAAAAAATTAATTAGGCAACTTATTGGCAGTGTAAGTGTTTTTTACTTTTCAAAAGTAAATACCCTTAGTTAAGCTACAAATAGAGGTGTTAAAAATAAAACAGGTAAAAAAACTAAATGAGTTAAGCACAAAAAAGCCCCATACTTTCGTACAGGGCTTTTAAGTGGTGCTACCAGGATTCGAACCAGGGACACATGGATTTTCAGTCCATTGCTCTACCAACTGAGCTATAGCACCATTATTGAGGTGGCAAATATAGACCTATGAATTTTATCTATCAAAGAAAACAGAGATTAATTTTCTTTATTAGTATTTTTACAGAATAATTAGATTTTATGGACCTCATTTTTGACATTGGAAATACAAGAATTAAGTACGCTACCCTGCTTAATGGAGAGCTTACGAGTAAGGGGTATTGTACTGATAATGAAATGGAAATTTTAGTAAATAAGCTAAGTGGAAAAATTAAAAGACTATTGTTAAGCTCGGTAAAACCAACAACCAAAGCACAGTTAAACATGTTTGAGAAAATAGGTGTAAAGCCTCTATTTTTAAACGCTAATTTAAAAATGCCCTTCGTTAATAAATACGAAACACCAGATACCTTAGGGGCAGATCGTCTTGCCTTGGTTGCGGGCGGCCTTTTTATTTACCCAAATAAACCGGTTTTAATTATAGACGTAGGTACTTGCTTGACCTTCGATTTTGTTACAGAAAAAGGTGTTTATTTTGGAGGGTCTATTTCTCCAGGTTTACATATGCGCTTAAATGCGCTACATACTTTTACAGGTAAACTTCCGCTCGTTTCTTTAAGAGAACCGAAAGACTTAATCGGTAAAAGCACGAATGAGTCTATGTTATCGGGGGTGGTTAATGGAATTCAAACGGAAATAGATGGTATAATAGACTGGTACAAATTGCGTTATCCACAAGTAAAGACAATCCTTACTGGAGGCGACTCAGCTTTCTTTGATAAGAAATTAAAAAACAGCATCTTTGCCGACGCAGATATTCTGTTAAAAGGGATGCATTTTATACTGGAACACAACACCCATGAAAAGAACTAAAAGTTTATTGTTTGCACTTCTTTGCTGCCCATTACTAATTTTGGCTCAGCAAAACACGATTTCCCCTTATTCTTCTTTTGGAATTGGACAATTTCAAAACCAAGGATTTGCCTTAAACAACGCTTTAGGTGGTTTAGGTATTGCTTTGCGTTCTAACAATCAATTAAATTTATTAAACCCTGCATCTGTGAGCGCGCTAACCTTAACCTCTTTTGAAGTTGGAGCTAGTGGTGTTTCTTTATTTTTAAAAGACGCTAATTACGAGCAAGAATCTTTTTCGTCTTCATTAAGCTACCTAGGTTTAGGTTTTCCTATAGCAAAAGGCTTTGGTGTAAGTGCTGGATTGTTACCGTACTCTTTTAAAGGATATCAAGTAACCAAAACGTCAGAATTTATAGACGCTCTGGATACCTTACAAACGAATACAGAATATATAGGTTCTGGAGGGTTAAATCGTGCTTACTTTAATGTAGGCGCAAATGTTTACAAAGGCTTGTCTCTTGGACTTACCGTAAATATGATTTTTGGTACACTTAAAGAGCAAAAAGATTTATGGTCTGAAGACCCAAAATTTATAAACAGTAGAGATGAAAATAACTACACTGTTAAAGATGCGTCTTTTGATATGGGAGCTCAATACCAAACCATGTATAAAGATAAGCAGTTAATTTTTGGAGCTACTTATACTCCCCAAACCAGCTTAGATGCTAGTAATAATGGGGCTATATACACCTATAACATCGTAAATAATTTTGAGTATATAAGAGACACAATCTCAGTAAATGAAACATTAACAAGCGGACTAACACTTCCAATGTCATACGGTGCAGCTGTATCTTTAGGAAAAGAAAACAACTGGTTTGTTTCTGGGGAATACGAATTTAAAGAATGGTCTCAATTAGCTCTATTTGGAGCACCTAGTCCAGAAATTAAAAATGCTTCTCAAATAAAACTAGGCGCATGGATTATACCCAACAATAAAGACGTGCACCACTACTGGAAAAGTATTCAGTACCGAATGGGTTTAAACTTTAATACCGGGTATTTAGCAGCATCAGAATTAAACAGCAACGCTAGTGATGCTAATTTAAACGACTTAAGCATTAGTTTAGGATTTGCCTTACCCTTAAAGCGGTCTAATACAATTGTAAACATTGGTGCTCAGTTTGGTAAAAGAGGAACTGTAGATAATAATTTAGTTGAGGAAAAATACATTAATTTCCACTTAGCCTTTACTTTTAACGATAAGTGGTTCACACAACGTAAAATTGATTAACAAAAACACGGTATGAAATTTAAATTATTTTCATTGTTTACCTTAGTAGCATTATCTTTTTCGGCTTATGCTCAAGACGAGGCAGAACTTTTAAAATACGGAACAGATAAAGATGCTTGCGAGCAAAACCTATCTATTTACACGGAATTTTACAAGCAAAAAAATTATGCAGATGCCTACAATTCTTGGGTATACTTGTTTGATAACGCGCCAAAGCGAACAAAAAATATTTACATACATGGCCCAAAAATAATAAAAGGACTAATAAAAACGGTTAGCGAGGAAACACGTAAATCTGTTTTAGTAGACTCTTTAATGATGATTTACGATCAAAGAAATGTTTACTATCCGGATAGTGAAGCTAAGGTGGTTGGGTATAAAGGAGCCGACTTGTACAAATACAAAAAAGGAACAACCGAGGGCCTGCAAGAAGCTTACGCAGTTTTAGGCGAGGCCTTTAACCTTGGAGGAAACACAAGCTCACCCCGAGTATTGAGTACTTACTTTGTTGTTTCTACTAAATTACTGAACGCAAAAGTTTTGACAATAGAAGATTTGCTTAATTTATTTTCAGATCTATCGTCTGTAATTTCTTATAAGGAAGCTCAACTAGCACAGGATATTTTTAATGCAAACGAGAAAGAGGTTTTAACAAAAAAGGAAGAAAAGCAGTTAAAAAGAAACAAAGACGAAAAGGACAAGCTTTCTGATGTAAAAGACAATCTAGAGAAAGCTCTAGCTCCTTATGCTACATGCGATAAGCTTGTAGAAATGTATACCCGAGATTTTGAAATGAACCAGGCCGATCTAACTTGGTTAAAGCGTTCTGCTAAATTATTGAACAAAAAAGAATGTACCAACACCGATGTTTTCTTTAGCATTTCTGAAGCGCTTTACAACATTGACCCCTCTCCATCCGCTGCGGCAAATATGGGAATACGCTCTTTAAAACGCAAAGACTACACAAAAGCACTAGAGTTTTACTCTTATGCCTTAGACAATGAAGAAGATAACTTAAATAAAGCGCAGTACGCTTACCGATTGGCACAAACTTACGCAGCAATGAATAAGAATCAATCGGCAAAAAACTACGCTTTAAAAGCGGCTTCGTTCCGTTCAGGTTGGGGAGACCCTTATATTCTTATTGGAGATCTTTATGCAAAAACATCACGTAAGTGTGGAGAGTTACAAACAGAGTTTTTAAAGAGAGTTGGCTACTGGGCAGCAATAGATAAGTATGAATACGCAAGTAGTATTGACAATTCTGTTACTGGTAAAGCAGCCATTAGAATTGAAAAGTACACTGTTCAAATGCCAAGTAAAACAGATATTTTTACCGAAGGATTGATTGACGAACTCACCTACAAAATTGAATGTTGGTATTCGGAAACCGTAAACATTAAAGTACCAAAATAATCAATTTTACCTTCCATAAAATTGACTCTACTATGAGGCTAGGTAAAAACAAAATGTATAAAAGCATTGCAATTCTGTGTGGAATTGCAATGCTTTTTTCTTGCCAAACTAGCCCTGTAAAAATGGAAGCGCTTTCCAAAGAGTTAAACGAGCCAGTAGTTTCTACAAAACAAATAGAATGGCTTTACACAAAAAACGGAAAAGCATCTTTTAAATTAATTTCCCCACAAATGTTACGATTTGATGGAGAAGAACCCTACCTTGAATTTCCAAATGGGATAGAGCTAGAGTCGTTTGAAGATGCTGGAGAGAAAGACTCCTATTTAAGAGCAGATTATGCCATACAACACTTAGATGATAAGCTTATTGAAGCAAAAGGAAATGTTCTTTTACAAAACACTAAAGGAGATAAACTAGAAACGGAATACCTAATTTGGGACGAAGTAAAGGAGCTTATTTATACCGAAGAGTTTGTTAAAATTACCAAAGAAGAACAAGTAATAATGGGCGAAGGATTTGAATCGGATATTTACTTTAGTGAATACACCCTTAAAAAAAGTAGAGGAATTATAAATTTAGAACATGCAGAATAAAATACAAAAAATATTTATTGCTTTATGGTTGTTGTTTGCCATTTATGCTTTGTTAGATGCGCTTTACCATATCTTTTCTTTAGGAAAAACTACAGAAGGTTTAATGTACTTAGGCGCATCTGCGCTTGCTTACTTTATGCACAGAGTTCGTAAAAAACAATACTCTCAAGAAGACTAAATTTAAATGGACCCCATTAGCTTATCTATTATCATTGTTTCATTACTACTTTCAGCTTTTTTCTCGGGCATGGAAATAGCCTTTGTTACGTCTAATAAATTGCACATAGAATTAATGAAAAAAAGAGGGGAACTTAACGCCCGTCTTATAGCACCGTTATTAAAAAGCCCCTCTCGTTTTATTGCAACCATGTTGGTTGGTAACAATATTGCTTTAGTTGTATACGGTATTGAAATGGCAAACGTATTAGAGCCTTTTTTAAGAACTTTAAGCTCTAGTGATGGAATTGTTTTAATGCTCCAAACCCTTTTATCTACCGTTCTGGTTTTAGTAACAGCAGAGTTTATTCCTAAAGTACTCTTTGGCTTAAATGCGAATAAGTTTATGAGTCTTTTTGCCGTACCTACTTGGATGTTTTACTATGGCTTGTATCTAATTGTCTCTCTAGTTGTTGGTGTTTCTAACTTCATTCTAAAGTACTTAATGGGTGTAAATCAGCTCGACAAAAAGCCGGTATTTGGTAGAATAGATTTGCAGAAATACTTAGAAGAACAAACCGTGGGCTTGCAAGTTCAAGAAGAGCAAGACTCCGAAATTCAAATTTTTCAAAACGCCCTAGATTTTTCAAAAGTAAAGGCTCGAGAATGCATGATTCCTCGAAACGAAATTGTGGCAATGGAACTTAACGAATCTATCGAAACACTGAAAGATAAGTTTATTGAAACAGGTTTTTCAAAAATTGTTATTTACAAAGAAAACATAGATCAAGTAATAGGTTTTACACACTCCTACGAACTTTTTAAGCAACCTACAGACATAAAAACGATTCTGCTTCCCATAGCTTTGATACCAGAAACAATTACTGCCAACGAAATTTTGAACCTGTTTATTAAAGAGCGAAAAAGCGTAGCCCTAGTGGTAGACGAGTTTGGAGGCACCTCGGGACTACTTACCGTAGAAGATATTGTGGAGGAAATATTTGGAGAAATTGAAGACGAACACGATACCATGGCTTTAGAAGAAACCCAAATAGACGAACATACATTTGTGCTTTCTGGCCGCTTAGAAATTGACTTTTTGAATCAAAAATACCAACTCAATTTGCCTGAGTCAGAAGAGTATGAAACACTAAATGGCCTGGTCGTTTATTACCACCAAAACATCCCCTTAGTAAAGGAAAGTATTACAATAAGTGGCTTCAGGTTTTTAATATTAGAAGTAAATAAAACGAGAATAGAAAAAGTAGAATTATTACGTTTAACATAAAAGTGCGATTTTTTTAATAAAGTTGTATATTCGCTGACTTGACAAACGAAAAAACAGACTGATAATGATATCACTAGATAATTTAAGAAAGCGCTCTGGTCTTTTAATGGGAGGAATTGGAGTTGCTATGGGAGCATTTCTTTTAGGAGATTTATTTAGCTCGGGTAGCTCGCTACTCAATGGAGGCCAAGGAGTAATTGGCGTGGTTAACGATGAGGTAATCGATTACCGTGAATTTGAAACAGAAGCACAAAACCTAGACCGTATTTTTAACGCACGCCAGGACCGAAATGTATTGAGAGATAATTTGTGGAACGATAAGGTGAACGATGTAATCATGGAGAAAGAATACAGCGAACTGGGCTTAGCAATAAGTGCAGAAGAATTAGCTGGTTTAACTTTTGGATACAAATCTGGTGAAATGTCTGCAACAGCAAAACAATTTTTTGGAGTAACTGGCCAAGACGTTACACCGGCACAATTAGCGGGTGTAATTCAACAAATTCACGACAACGACCCTCAAAGGTGGATGTATTTTGAAAACGTAATTCGTAAAGAACGCTTAGGTCAAAAGTACGTGAACCTAATTCGTCAGGGATTAAGCGCATCAAACATAGACGCTGAAGTATATTACAACGAGCAAGGTACACAAGCGAGCGGTCGATACGTATTTAAGGCTTTTGATACTAAAATTGAACTAAGCGATGCAGATGTTACTGCTTATTATAAGGCTCACAAAGAGGATTATCCTCAAAATGCAAGTCGTGAATTGAGTATTGCAATTTTCGATATTGCACCTACTCAAGCCGATAAAAATGAAACTAAGACACGCGTTTTAGATCTAATTGAAGATAAAATTGTTTACAATAAAACATCAAAATCTAACGAAACAGTAAGTGGATTTAAAAACACAACTGATGCGGCGGCTTTTGTAAATGCATATTCCGATGCTACCTTCGACCCTACTTTTTATGCTGAAGGACAATTATCTCCTGAGATAGAAGCAGAAATGAGAACAGCAGAGTTAGGTTTTGTTTTTGGGCCTTATGAAGAAAACAATGCTTATAAAATTGCGCGATTAAACGACCGTCGTGGAGACTCAGTTCAAGTAGCAATTATTGAGATTTCTATGGATGCAAGCGAGGAAACGGCTAATGAAATATACGCTCAAGCAAGCGAAATGGCAGCCGCTAAAGACGCGGTTAGTTTTGAAAACTTAGCAGACGAAAAAAACGTTGCCTTAACCTCGGCCTCAGTTTTAGAAGCTGATAGAAGTATAGCCGGTA
>CAWVTK010000063.1:0-10490 GCA_963933205.1 uncultured Flavobacteriales bacterium | reverse complement strand
TGTTATTAATTTCTTCTTCATTAAAACAGGTAAGCTCTCCCTTTTCGGCATCTAACTTCAGTAAATCGCCGTCTTTTAATTTAGAAAGTATTCCACCATCAATAGCTTCGGGGCATAAATGTATTGCTGCCGGTACTTTTCCAGAAGCTCCAGACATACGTCCGTCTGTAACTAATGCAACCTTAAACCCGTTGTTTTGCAATATGCTTAATATTGGAGTTAAGCGATGAAGCTCTGGCATTCCCTTTGCTTTAGGGCCTTGGTATCTTACCACAGCAATAAAATCTCTGTTTAATTCTTTTCTGTTAAAGGCTTCCAGTACTTCATTTTGATCTTCAAAAATGATTGCTGGTGCCTCAACAATCCAGTTTTTCTTTGCAACAGCAGAAATCTTAATTACTGAGTTCCCTAAATTACCTTTGAGCATTCTTAAGCCTCCCGTTTCAGAAAATGCGTTGCCAACCGAGGTTAGTACTTTTTCGTCAAGAGAAGATTCAGGGCCTTCTCTCCAAACTAATTTAGCATCTTTTATAAAGGGTTCTTTTGTATAAGCCTGTAATCCTTTTCCGAGTATAGTACTTACATCTTCATGAAGAAGACCGTTTTGTAAGAGCTCTCTTATTAGGTACGACATCCCTCCGCAAGCTTGGAAGTAATTTACATCAGCCGATCCATTTGGATACATTTTTACCAGCGATGGTATAACTACAGAAAGATCAGAGAAATCATCCCAGGTAATTTGTATACCCGCAGACTTAGCCATAGCAATTAAATGTAATGTATGGTTGGTAGATCCACCAGTAGCTAAAAGTCCAATAATAGCATTAACCATCGTCTTTTCAGACACAATATCGTAAAGAGGTTTGTAATGATCACCAAGCTGAGAACCCTCAGCTGCAACTTTCACTGCATAATCTGTCAAAGCATCTCTTAATGGGGTATCTGGATTTACAAATGAAGATCCAGGTAATTGCAAGCCCATAATTTCCATCAGCATTTGGTTGCTGTTGGCAGTTCCGTAAAAAGTACAGGTTCCAGCAGAATGGTATGCTTTAGATTCTGAATCTAATAAGGCTTTCCTGTCGATCATTCCAGCTGCAAATTCTTGTCGAACTATGGCTTTGTCTTCATTGGAAATACCAGTTTTCATTGGCCCTCCAGGGACAAAAATAACGGGTAAATGTCCAAATTTAAGCGCTCCAATAAGTTCGCCTGGAACAATTTTATCACATATTCCTAAGCACATAGCTGCATCAAACATATTGTGAGACAAGCCTATAGCTGTAGATAATGCGATCACATCTCTACTAAAGAGCGATAAATCCATTCCTGCTTCACCCTGTGTTACTCCATCGCACATAGCTGGAACTGCTCCAGCTACTTGAGCTATGGCGCTGTGTCTTCTTGCAGATTCTTTTATTAGAGTTGGGTAATGCTCGTAGGGTTTATGAGCAGACAGCATGTCGTTGTACGAAGTAATTATCCCTATATTTACTTTGATGTCTCCTTTTAATCCTTCTTTTTCTCCATCTGAGCATGCGGCCATTGCATGAGCTATATTACCACAAGACAAGGCAGATCTAGATACAGTATTGTTAGCTAAAGCTTTCATCTGGCTTAGGTATTCTGCCCTTGTGCTTAAGCTTCTATCTACAATTCGTTGGGTAACCTCTTCGATTGTTTTATTCATAATATATGTTTTAAAAAGTCCAAAAGACTTCTAAGAGTATTTCTTTTTGGTGTATAAATGATGATATAGGAGTCACCTCCGGTTGATCGTGCATTTTTGCTTGAGAAAAAACATTCATTTTTTTATCTCCACAAAAGTATAAAAATAATTTTTTTGTATTTAAAAGTTGCTCTTTTGTATAACTGATTCTCACTTTTGGGGCTGCTGGAGAATTAGTGACAATAAGGGGTTTAGGATTCTTTTTTTCGACCAAACTTTTAGTTGAGCTTTCGTCATTTGGAAATAAAGAGGCGGTATGCCCATCTGATCCCATTCCTAGCAGCACACAACTGATTCCTTGAAAGAAAATCTGGTTTTGTACTAAGGCAATCTCGAGGTTATCTTCTAGGTTATTGGTGTTGTAAACGAGTCCAATAAATTTTGCTTTCGATGCTTTTCCTTGGATCAGCGTACTTTTAATCATCCGCTCATTGCTTTGCTTATCCTCTGGCGAAACAAAGCGTTCGTCAACTAAACCGATGCTAACCTGAGCCCAATTTATATCAAATTCAGTCAAGCGAGCGTATAAGTTTTTAGGAGTGCTTCCGCCAGAAAGAAGAAGTGTAGCTTTGTTATGTTCCTTTAAATCGAGTTCTAAAGCATTAATAATTTCTTCTGCCAGCGCAATCTCTAACTTTTCAGTTTTAAGAAAAACTCTCTTACTGAGGTTTATGCCAGTGTTATATATTCCAAGTGTGTCCATCTACTAATATTTTATCTCCAGGTCCTGAGCTTCCAGAATTGTATAAATTGTTTGTCATGTTGGTTTGTCCCCAATGCTTCGTAATAGAATCTATCCAGGTCCAAGAGGCTTCTACCTCGTCTTTTCGCATAAATAGCGTCTGATTTCCTCGTATTACATCAATTAATAAACGCTCATACGCCTCTGGTAACCGATCTTTAAACGATGTGCTGTAGTCTAGAACCAAAGAGGTGGGCTTGTATCTATAGCCACCTGGGCCAGGTATCTTAACTGTTTGAACAAGTTCTATTCGTTCTTCTGGTTGAAGACTGATGATTAGTTTATTGTTTACAATGGGTTCAGAGTTTGGGAATATGTTGTGCGGGATGTTTTTAAAATTGATGACAATTTCAGAATGTCTTTTAGACATTCTTTTACCCGTTCTTAAGTAAAAAGGAACGCCTGCCCAACGCCAATTGTCAATGTTAGCTCTAATTGCTACAAAAGTTTCTGTGTTTGAAGTAAAATCGTTGATGTCTTCTAAATAAGATTTTACCGACTCTCTATTTACGGTACCTCTTGTGTACTGACCTTTAACCGTTTGGTCAAGAACCATCTCGTCGTCAAATAATCTTAATGCATTTAAAACTTTTAGTTTTTCATCTCTCACGTTATTCGCTTCCAAAACGCTTGGCGGCTCCATTGCAACCAAACATACAAGTTGTAGAAGATGGTTTTGCACCATATCTAAAAGTGCACCGTATTTATCGTAATAACCACCTCTAGAGCTAACGCCTAATTCTTCTGCAACAGTAATTTGAACATTTTCTATATTTTGTGAGTTCCATGCATTTTCATACAGGTTATTCGCAAAGCGTAACACCATTAAGTTTTGAACTGTTTCTTTACCTAAATAATGATCGATTCTAAATATTTGCGACTCTTTAAAATATTCCGAAATCTCGCTGTTGATCAATTTTGAGGAAACAGAATCATGTCCTAATGGTTTTTCTAAAACAACTCTTGATTGGTCGGTTATTAGGTTTTCTGAATGAAGGTTTTTTGTAATGCTGCCAAAGATGCTCGAAGAAACAGAAAAGTAATACACGCGAATAATATTCACATCGTTTCTCAAGTGATTCTTAAGTATGGCTAAAGAAGATTTTTTTGTTAAGTCAGCTTTTAAGTAGATGCAAAGCTTTAAGAGTTCATTTAAAATCTTTGTGTCTATAGCTGCAATGTTCTGGCTAAGCTTTTCTTTGAGTTGAGCTGTAAATTCTTCCTGACTTATGGCTCCTCTAGAAATAACAATTACCCTAGAGTTTGAGTTGATCTGCTTCGCTTGAAATCGGTGGTATATCGCAGGGAAAATCTTTCTAATCGCTAAGTCTCCTTGGCCTCCAAATATTACAATATCTGCGTCGTTTAGCTTTGGTGTTTTAATATTTTCACTCATAATTTATGTATTTCTTTGCTAAAAATAGTTTTATTTTATCTTCGTTTCACTTAGCATACTCAAATTTTTTAAGCTAAAATTATAGAAGTATTCTTTTAACGCTACCAAATGCAAATACTTGCAATCTATTCGTCTAATTATTCCCATACTTTACTAGGGTCTTGCAAAAAAAATTAAAAAATTTATTTTACAAACAATTAGGTGATCGGGTTTAATTAAGTGTAATCTGTACGCAAATATATGTTTTATTTAATATATAAGGAGTGATTTTTTTTTCTTTAGTTCTATTTGTTTTTGATTACAATGAGTCATCAGTGCATTTTTTGTGCTGCATATGAGCGTTTTAAAATTTAAAACAATAATTATTTATCGTTTAACAACAAAACATATGAGTTAAATCCCACAGATTTCCCACATCTTGTTTGCCATAATTAGGGAATTAACTTGTACTAAATGGTCCATTTATTTTGATGCTTTTTTTTGCTTTTTTTTCTGCTTAAATACACAGTATTTTGAGAGGGCTAATGTAAAATAACGCTACCATTATGTGTATATTATACATAAATTACATATTTTAGCTTTTCTTTAACACCCTCTAATTTTTAAATAATGATCCAGTGAAGAATAAATCTCAAATAGTATCTATAAGCCTAATTGTAGCTTTGGGCGGTTTTTTGATGGGCTTTGATGCTTCAGTTATATCTGGAGTTGTTAAGTTTTTAGAACCTGAATTTGGTTTAACCAAAATAGAATTAGGTTGGGCGGTGAGCTCTCTTACATTAACAGCCACCTTGGCTATGTTAGTAGCTGGGCCTTTAAGTAATGTATACGGTAGAAGACGAATATTGTCTATTTCAGCACTATTATATGCTATATCAGCACTCTTTTCTGCATTTGCACCCGATTTTATTACACTAGTTATTGCTAGAATGATTGGTGGTTTTGGAGTAGGGGCTTCTCTTATTTTGGCCCCAATGTATATAGCAGAAATTTCTCCAGCTAATATTAGGGGTAGAATGGTTTCTTTTAATCAATTAAATATTGTTGTCGGAATATCAGTCGCATTTTTCTCCAACTATTTAATTTTAAATCTTGGTCAAAACCCCGGCGAATGGGCACAGTATTTAATGCTGAAAGAGCACAACTGGAGATGGATGCTCGGAGTAGAATTTATACCCGCAATTTTATATTTCTTTGCACTGTTTACTGTTCCTAGAAGTACTCGATGGCTGATCATGAAAGACAGACTTGTAGAAGCAAAAGAGGTTTTAGCTCGTATTAGTCCTGAAAAAAATATTGAAGACGAGGTAAATACAATAAAGCAGAGTTTACACACAGAAAACGAAAAAGAAAAAACGCCATTCAAAGAGCTGTTTAAACCTACCATGAAAAAGGTTTTAGGAATTGGAATTGTGGTTGCCATACTTCAGCAAATTACAGGTATCAACTCGGTTTTCTTTTATGCACCTATGATTTTTGAGCAAACGGGTATTGGTACTGACGCATCTTTTTCGCAAGCCATTCTTATTGGAATTATTAATTTAATTTTTACCATAATAGCGATTGGTTTAATAGATAAAATTGGGCGTAGACCTTTGTTAATATTTGGAGTAGGTGCAATTGCTGTATTTATGTTTGTGCTTTCCGCAAGTTTTTCTTCTGCTACTTATGTGTTAGATAGAGGAGCGGTTCAAGAGCTACCAGAAGAGATTAACAAGGCAGAATTGGCTTCTATTATTGGCGTAGTTTTTAATAATGACGTTAGCTTTAAGAATGCTATTAAGTCCTCAATTGGCACCGAAATGGCAAACAGATATGAAGGAGATATTATTAAAAGAGCTATCAATGCAAACTCTACCCTTATACTTATTGGGATTCTTGGTTTTGTTGCAGCATTTGCTATATCACTCGGGCCAGTAATGTGGGTCTTGTTCTCCGAATTATTTCCCAACCGTATTAGAGGTTTAGCTATTTCTTTTGTTGGTCTTATTAACTCTGCCATTAGTTTTATTGTTCAGTTGGTATTCCCTTGGGAAATGTCAACACTCGGATCGAGCACCACCTTTTTGATTTACGGTGTTTTTGCCCTTCTTGGACTCTTTTTCGTGGCACTGAAAGTACCGGAAACAAAAGGTAAATCATTAGAAGAACTAGAAAAAATACTAATAAAATAAGCATGCAAGATACTCTAGAAAAAGCAAGTATAGTTTGGGAATTTTCTAAAGAAAATGACGGCTCATTTTTCGTAGAAAACGCCAACCATTTACCTGTTTTATATTTTCCTTTGATGAATACAGCAGGAATGAAATCTTTTGTTACTCCTGAGCTTAAAGGTGATGTTTGTAAAGACTTCCATCATTATTTAACAACACCAACCGTAACAGAAGAGATTCATAGAACAGTTTCGAGTAGAAATTTTTGGATCAAATCTAAAGGCGAAAAGCCCTGGTCTGCAACAGGTCAAAGTGCATTTCAGAAAATACATAAATGGAACGGCTTAAATGATGCCAGCTCTCTTAAAGCTAGTATCGGAGCTTTCACCACCATCAGAAAGCAATCGGAAACTTCTTTAGAGACTTCAATAACAACTTTTATTCCTGAAGGAAAAGACTTTGTTGAAGTACTGAAAATTTCGGTCTGCAACACAGGAGAAACAGCTCAAACATTTGATCCTTATTATGCTTTACCACTTTTTGGTAGATCTGCAGATAATGTCAGGGATCACAGACAAGTGACGACCATGTTTCAAGAAAACTTCATCGAAGAGTATGGTGTTCGGGTAAAACCGAAAATTGTTCACGATGAAAACAGTCATACTGTCAATCAAACGAACTACGTAACTCTAGGTTTTGATGGTGATGCTCAGAAACCTGAAAGTATCTGGATAAGACTTCAGGATTTTATTGGTGAAAGTGGTTCACTCGATAATCCAGAAGCCATTTACAAAAACCTTACACCACCAAAACTTACTGAAGCCGAACTTCATGGTAAAGAAGCGATAGCTGGCTTTAAGTTTAAAGAAATAACACTACAACCAGGAAAAAAGGCAGAATACATTATTGTACATGGTATTACAGATGATTTAGCAGATTTAGACGCTTGGAAAAACACCTATTCGGAAGCTGAAAAAGTGGATGCAATCCTTAAAAACACCTTAGGTTTTTGGAATGAAAAACTAAACAGTGTTGAAATTAATACAGGTAATAAGCATTTTGATAATTGGGTTAAGTGGATTGAATATCAGGTAAAATGTAGACAAATATTCGGTAACTCTTTCCTGCCAGATTATGGTTATGGAAGAGGAGGAAGAGGCTGGAGAGATTTATGGCAAGATCTATTATCGATATTCTTAGTTGATCCTATTAGCGCGCACGAAGAAATTGTAAACTGTTTTAAAGGAATTCGTGTAGATGGCTCTAATGCTACTATAATTGGTGAAAAACCAGGAGAATTTAAGGCAGACCGTAATAACATACCACGTACTTGGAGTGATCACGGAGCTTGGCCTGTATTTGTGCTAAACTTTTACCTGAACCAAACAGGGGATTTTGATATTTTAAATAAAGAAATCACCTATTGGAAAGATAAGTTTGTAGATCGTAGTAAAGAAATTGACGATAAATGGAATTTAGCTCAGGGACATTCTCAGAGAACTCTAAAAGGAGAAGTCTATTCAGCATCTATCCTAGAACATCTTGTTATTCAGCAGCTTACTTCTTTTTATAATGTAAACAATCAAAATGTTTTGTTGCTGGAAGGAGCCGATTGGAACGATACCTATGACATGGCTCGTGAAAATGGGGGTAGTGTTTGTTTCTATAATTTCTATGCGAACAATTTCCTGATTCTTTCCGATATTCTTAAAGAAATAAAGAAAACAGGAGTTCAGCACATTTCTCTCTTAGAGGAAATTAGTATCTTACTAGACAGTCTTCCTGGTCAGCAAAAAGTTGATTATCAGAACCCTAATATTAAAAGAGCCCTTCTTAAAAAATACTTTAATAGTATTAAGCATACTATTTCTGGAACAAAAACACCTATTTTAATAGATGCAATTATTCTTGATTTAGAAACAAAATCGGCACACATTTCAAACCATATTCTTGAAAACGAAATTGTTACATCAAAAGACGGAGATCGTTTTTTTAATGGACATTACGACAACCTTGAAAATAAAATTGGTGGAGAGAGAGAGGATGGCTTAATGATGGACTTAACATCACAAGTAATCCCAATTATTTGCAACATTACCGATAAAGAAATGTCTGCAGAGGTGTATGAGTCGATCAAGAAAATATTAAAAGATGAAGGAAGTCCGGGTATAAGATTGACTTCAGAGTTTAAAAATATCGATCTCAATGTAGGTCGAATTACTGGTTTTGTTTACGGACATAAAGAGCATGGAAGTAAGTGGGTACAGCAAAACATTATGTTGGCTTATGGGCTTTACAACCAAGGGCTTGTAGCCCAAGGGAATGAAATTATGCAGGAGGTTTATGAAATTTCAAACGATACCGAAACTGCAAAAATTTTCCCGGGTATACCTTCGTATTTTGACAATCAAAACAAAGGAGCTTACGCATACCTTACCGGTTCATCCTCATGGTTTATGCTTACCTTAATTACGCAAATTTTTGGTATAAAAGGGAAGTATGGAGCCCTGTGTATTGAACCAAAACTCTCAATTGATTATTTTAATGAAGAAGGCATTTCAGAAATTTCAACCATATTTTCTGGAAGAAATATAAACGTGGTTTTTGTGAATAAAAACCATTTAGATTTCGGCTCATATAGCATCAAAGACATTGCTGTAAACGGCAGTAAAATTAGTTTTTCAAATTCATCAACCGAAAATAATGTTGTGCTAGACAATTTTAAAGAATTGTTAGACAAACCTGAAAACTCAATTATCATAACCCTTGAATAAGTACCAATTAAAATAAACGATCATGAAAAAAAATCTATTTTTTGCGCTAGTATTTTTAAGTGTAAACAGCATGTTTGCTCAAGACTTAACAATAACAACCGAAGTTTGTACAGACGCAAGCTCGGTAAGATTAACTGGTCCATGGTGGGGCTGGAGTACTGTAGGCGGACCTGAAGCTAATAGCAATGGAAACGGTACTTGGACATTTACCCTTCCTGGTGTATCCGAAAGCATGGAATACCTTTTAGTTGTAGATGGCTTTTTGGAAAATTTAATTCCAGGAAATACCAATACTGGCGATTGGTCTTGTACCCCAATAACGGATTCGGTTAATTATGCAAATAGACAGTGGGTTTTAGGATCTGGAGATGTCTCTAATGTTTACGGAACTTGTGGGTCTTGTACTGATCTTGTTGTTTATGGTTGTACAGATTCTTCGGCAAATAATTACAATGCAAATGCAACAGAAGATGATGGTACCTGTTTGTTCGGCATAAATCTGCCTATCGATTTTGAAGGTAGTTCATATGTTTTTACTGATTTTGATGGAGCTGGCTCTGCTGTAGTTTCCAATCCTTTCAATACGGCTGATAATAGTAGTGAAAATGTAGTTGAACATGTTCGTAACGGTGGTGAGTTTTGGGCTGGCACCTATTTATCGGTTAATCCAATAAACTTTACTTCAAGTTCAATCATAAAGATGAAAGTTTACTCTCCCGGAGTTGATATTCCTGTCTTACTCAAATTAGAAGATCCAATTGGAGGCGCTGCCTTTGAGATTACAATGAATACTACGGAAGCAAACCAATGGGAAGAATTGTCTTTCGATTTTACCGGACAACCCTCTGATTTGTATACCCGACTGGTTATTATTTTTAACATGCAAACTGTTGGAGACGGTTCTGCAAATTCTACCTATTATTTTGACGACATTGCTTTTGCAACCGGTCCTATTTCCGGTTGTACAGATGTAGAAGCAAATAATTATAACCCAAGTGCAACCATAGACGATGGTAGTTGTACTTATGGAGCTGTTTCTTTTGATATTACAGTAAATCCATGTGCAGAAGCTACCTCTGTTCGTTTAACCGGTCCTTTTTGGGCATGGAGTGATTTAGAAGGACCAGAAGCAGTTAAAAATTCAAACGGAACTTGGACCTTTAATCTTTCTTTTGAAGATTCACAACCTGAAGATATGCAATATCTATTTGTTGTGGACAGTGTTCGTGAAGATTTGGTTGCTGCGGGAGTAGCTTCAGACAACTGGTCTTGCACACCCGTTACAGATTATTTTTCTTATGCGAACAGACTTTGGACTGTTGGTTCTGGAGATGTAACCGATGTGATTTTTAATACCTGTGGTTCTTGTGATAACGATTTTAATATCGAAGATTTAGAGTTTTCAAACTTGGTGTATCCAAATCCCTCAAGCGATTTCATCACGCTACCAAATAACACTGTTTCTCTAGAAATATATTCTATTACAGGGCAAAGAGTAGCCAATGTGTTAAATACAAACAACACAATTTCTATAGCCTATTTACCAATGGGTATTTATACCATTAAACTAATTGATGGAAACGGAAATACTTCCTTTAATAAGTTTGTAAAAGAAAACAAGTAAACCCAAAAGCATCCTATTATTTAAATAGGATGCTTTTTTTAATTCTATTGTATGAGATTTTCAATTTCTATT
>CAWVTK010000062.1:0-11108 GCA_963933205.1 uncultured Flavobacteriales bacterium | reverse complement strand
ACAAGAAAAATGGCTAGAGGTAAGTTCTGTATCTAACTTTGAGAGCTACCAGAGTAACCGATTGAAGCTGCGCTTTAAAGACGAGGACAAAAAAACACAGCTGTGTCATAGTTTAAACGGATCATCTTTAGCACTACCTCGTATTATGGCTGCACTGATAGAAAACTATCAAGATGCCGAAGGAATAAACATTCCAACAGTACTTGTACCTTATTGCGGTTTCGATAAAATCTAATACCTTAACCCAAGGTTTGAATTTGTTTATACGATGCTGAAAAATACTCTACATATATTAATCTCTGTTTTGTTGCTGTCTTCATGTCAAGAAATCAACATTAACAAAGAAGTAAACTATACTTTACTTCTGGATTCTTTAGTGCAGCATCAAGCAGCAGTGCTAAAAGAAATTGACACAACCAGTGTAAGAGTATGCATAGAAAAGAGCACTGAAAGATTGCAATTATTTGAACATAAAAATTTAGACATCTTTCAAAAACAATGGTTGCACCACGACATAAATGCTTACAAAAAAATAAAAGAAAGTTTTAAAGATTTTACGCCACAAATAGATCGTTTATCCGAGGATTTGGCTTTTTCGAAACAACAAATTGCAGCATTAAAAGAAGACTTAGTTCACAGGCATTTGAGAAAAAATAAGTTTTCGTCGTACCTGGGTGAAGAACAAAAAATTCTTGGAAAACTGAATGTCTTGACTGAGAACTTGAGAACCACCTTCACAAAAAATTTAGCAAATTTTGATTCTTTAGAATCTCGATTAGGTGGAATATTTATACAGTTAAACGCTTTACAAAGTGAACATGAGATACGTACTAAAGATTAATTTACGCTTAGTAATTATACTACTTTTCTTTCCGATTGTACTTGCCGCTCAAAACAACAATCAAGCACAACTGGCAAACAAACTTTTTAAATCCGGAGCATATCAAAAGGCAAGCGAGCTTTACGAAGTCTTATACAAGACCCACAAATCGGCTAACTACTACCAAGGCTTACTAGATTGTTATTTGGCACTTTCTAAAATTGATGCAGCAGAAAACCTGGTAAAAAAGTACCGTAAAAAAAACTCAAAAAGAAGCTCTGTATTAGTTGATTACGCGCACATACACAGCTTAAAAGGTGAAACAAAGAAAGCCAATAAAAAGTTTAACGATGCACTCAATCAGCTAAAAGAAAACACTCAGTTTGTTTCGGTAACAGCTAGTAGGCTTTATAAATTTGAGTATTTCGACTATGCAATAGAAGCCTATAAAATTGGACTTCAAAGCCCAAACAAAACCAACTTTCGCTTTCAACTAGCCAAAATATATGGCCAGCAAGGAAATATTGAACTGATGTATGAGAATTACTTAGAGCTCATTGTTACAAACAAACAATACCGTCAAAGCATAAAGAACACGCTAAACCGAACAATAAATAATGACCCGGAAAATGAAAATAATCTATTATTAAAAGGAATCTTATTACGAAAAGTTCAGGAAACAGAAGATGAAAGCTTAGCGGATCTACTGATCTGGTTGTTTATTCAAGAGAAGAATTTTGAAGCCGCTTTTGAACAAGAAAAAGCAATGGATAAGCGGTTAAATCTAGATCAAAGAAAACTATTTGTACTTGCCTCAATATGTAGAAAAAACAAAGCCTTTACTACAGCAGAAAAATCTTATGCATACATCATAGCATTAGGAACAAGCTCTCCATATTACTTAGACGCGCAAACCGCTTTGCTCTCGGTAAAAAAAGAGCTACTAGAAGCGCAGCCAAAAGCAAGCACCGAAGCCTGGCTTCTTTTGGAGCAGGATTATTTAAGGAGCTTTTCAAGCCTGGGTAAGACGAGTTATACAATATTACAAATGAGGGACTTAGCCAAAATACAGGCTTTTAATCTTTACGACTTGTCCAAGGCATCGGCAACAATTACAGAAGCCTTATCAATAAACACAGCCAGCAATGAAGATTTGGCGCAGTGCAAGCTAGTGTATGCAGACATCCTTTTACTGCAAAACGAAATATGGGATTCAATTCTGTATTATTCTCAAGTAGATAAAGCTTATAAACACGATGTTTTAGGGCATGAAGCAAAATTTAGAAGAGCCAAAATTTCTTACTACCAAGGCGATTTCGATTGGGCACAAGCACAACTAGACGTTCTTAAAAAATCTACGGCAAAACTCATAGCAAATAATGCGATGGAATTGTCCTTGCTTATACAAGACAATCTAAACATGGATACCACAACAGTAACTATGGAGATTTTTGCTCGAGCGGATTTACTGATCTATCAAAACAAACTAGACCAAGCCTACCATACTTTTGACAGCATAATAATAAACTACCAGGGACATAGCTTGATAGATGAAGCGCTTTACAGACAATATGAAATAAAAATGCAACAAGACAAAAAGCAAGATGCCAGCGAATTATTAGATCAGATAATAAGCTTCTTTTCTTTTGATATCTTAGCCGATGATGCAAAATTTGCTCAAGCTCAATTGCAAGAGTATTATTTTAAGAATATAGACAAAGCTACAGCCCTTTATCAAGATATAATTACAAACCACCAGGATAGTTTTTTCCTAACAGAATCGAGAAAACACTACCGAGAATTAAGCAAACAGTAAAATGATTATCTACAATGTTACCGTAAATATAGACCAGACTGTTCAGAAAGAATGGTTAGATTGGATGAACGCTACACATATTCCTGCCGTATTGAATACAGGTTTATTTACCGCTGCAAAATTGACTAGGGTTTTAGTAGAAGAGCAAATGGGTGGCCTAACCTACTCTATTCAATACACGTGCGAAAACAAGGCGAAATTAGAACAATACAATGCTAATTTTGCACCTGCTTTGCAAAAAGAACACTCCAATAAGTTTGAAGGTAAGTTTGTTGCCTTTCGTACTATATTAGAGGTGGTAAGCGAATTTTAATATGAAAAGAGTACGAGCTAAAAAACACTTAGGACAGCACTTTCTTAAAGACCTGTCAATTGCAAGAGCCATAGTAGATGGCTTAAGCAAAGAAGGATACACAGATGTGGTTGAAGTAGGCCCTGGGATGGGCGTTCTTACTCAATACCTATTAAAAAAAGAATTTACTACACACGTAATAGAACTCGACAGAGAATCGGTAAGTTACCTGCAAACAGAATACCCTGAACTTAGTCCACGCATTTACTCCACCGACTTTTTAAGCCTAGATTTAACAACACTTACAAAGGGTCAATTTGCACTTATAGGTAACTTTCCGTACAATATATCCTCTCAAATCTTATTTAAAGCTTTAGAATACAAAGATCAGGTACCAGAAGTTGTAGGAATGTTTCAAAAAGAAGTAGCCGAACGTGTTGCCAGCGGTCCGGGGAGTAAGAAATACGGAATTATTTCTGTTTTACTTCAAGCTTACTACGATATAGAATATTTGTTTACGGTAAACGCAGAAGTTTTTGACCCACCACCTAAAGTTCAATCTGGCGTAATACGTTTGAGAAGAAATAAAAAAGAAAAGTTAGATTGCAACGAAAAGTTTTTTAAAAGAGTGGTAAAACAGTCGTTTAGTCAAAGAAGAAAAACGCTTAGAAATTCTCTAAAACCGCTTATTGGTCAAAGTGGCTTTGAAGACCCATTGCTTACGCTAAGAGCAGAGCGTTTGTCGGTAGAAGATTTTGTTTACCTAACCAATAAGCTCGAAAAAATTCAATTATGAAATTTGAATTAACCAAAGAGTTTATTCTCGACATAAAAGAACGCTTAGATCGAAAAGAGTTTAACCTCTTAAAGTCTGAACTTTCTAAATTACATAACGTAGATATAGCAGAGCTTATAGAAGAGCTCGACGAAGATCAGGGTAAATTACTTTTTGAACTCTTCGAAGATGAAGATTCTGCAGAAATCCTCATCGAACTAGATGATGAATACAGAGAGTTTGTACTCGAAGATTTAACTTCACAAGAAATTGCTGAAGAGCTTATAGAGAACTTAGATTCTGATGATGCTGCCGATATTATTGCAGATTTATCATTAGAAAAGAAAGCAGAAGTCTTATCGCTTATAGAAGACATAGAGCATGCCAGCGATATTGTAGATCTTCTGTCTTATCCAGAAAACACCGCAGGTGGTTTAATGGCAAAAGAACTTATCCAGGTAAACGATAAATGGTCGGTATTACGATGTGTAAGAGAAATGCGCAAACAAGCTGAAGACGTAGATAAAGTGTATACCATATATGTGGTAAACGACAACAACATTCTACTCGGAACCCTATCCTTAAAAAAGCTGCTTTTAACTTCCGAGAAAACATTTATTAAAAATGTTTACAACGAAAAAGTCATATCTGTAAAAGCCAATTTTGACGACGAAGAAGTAGCAAATATTATGGACAAGTACGATCTTATTGTATTGCCCGTAGTAGACGATTTAAATCGTTTGATTGGTAGAATTACCATAGACGATGTAGTTGAGGTGATTAAAGAGGAAGCCATGGAGGATTACAATAAAGCCTCTGGAATTTCCGAACAAGTAGATTCCTCTGATAATATAGTAACCCTAACACGTGCTCGCTTACCTTGGTTAATAATCGGTTTGATGGGGGGAATAATGGGCGCACAGGTAATGGGGATTTTTGACATTCAAAACAATATAGAACTGGCCTTTTTTACTCCTCTTATTGCTGCAATGGGAGGAAATGTTGGTGTGCAATCTGCTGCCATCATTGTGCAAGGCTTAGCTAGTAACAGCCTAGGTATGGACACTTTAGGCCAACGATTAATAAAAGAACTTGGTGTTGCCATGTTAAATGGAATTATTTGTTCTGCACTAATTATGCTCATCACATTTTTATTAGGCTACCCTAGTTCAATTTACTTTACGGTAAGTATTTCTTTGATGGCAGTAATTATATTTGCAGCTCTATTTGGCACCTTCATTCCCTTAGCGTTAAACAAGTATAAAATAGACCCTGCTTTAGCAACCGGCCCATTCATTACAACAGTTAACGATGTTCTTGGTTTGTTTATTTATTTCATGATTGGTAAATTATTTTTGAATCTCTAATGAAAGTGCTCTTTTTAGATAGTGTTCACCCTATATTAGAAAAAAGCTTGGTAAAACTAGGCTTTACGTGCGAACACGATAGTACATCAAGTAGAGATAATATTCTAAAAATTATATCTAAATACCATGGTTTGGTAATTAGATCGCGTACGCCAATAGACAAAGAATTTCTTACAAAAGCTGCCCGCTTAAAGTTTATAGCCCGTTCTGGAGCTGGACTCGAAAATATTGATCTTGTATTGGCGAAAAACTTAGGCATAAATTTGTTTTCGGCACCAGAGGGCAACCGTCAAGCAGTGGGAGAACATGCTTTAGGAATGCTTTTAAGCTTGTTTAATAAACTTTCTGTAGCAGACAAGCAAGTTCGAAATGGAATGTGGCTTCGAGAGGCTAATAGAGGTGTAGAGCTTGCAGGTAAGACCGTCGGAATTATTGGATACGGAAATATGGGTGAATCCTTCGCCAAATGCATCTCTGGTATAGGTTGTACTGTATTGGCTTTCGATGCACATAAAGAAAATTATTCCGATGCATATGTTTGTGAGGCGACACTTCAAGAAATTCAAGAAAAGGCAGATGTTATTAGTTTTCATACTCCCTATGACCCAAGTACGCATCATTACTTAAATCGAGACTTCATTATAAATATGAGCAAACCCTTTTACGTTTTAAATACCGCCAGAGGGAAGGTCGTTTGTACCGAAGATTTAGTTGAAGGTTTAAAAAGTGAAAAAATACTTGGCGCTTGTTTAGATGTTTTAGAATTTGAAAAAACGAGCTTTGAGCTCATGTTCGAAACAGAAATTTCTGATCGTTTTAACTATTTGATTAAATCCCCAAAAGTTTTATTAAGTCCTCATGTGGCTGGTTGGACCCAAGAGTCTTACGAAAAATTATCAGCAGTGCTTGCTAGTAAAATTGAAGAAAATTTACACTTAATTAAACCTTAACATTAAGGTGTTCTCTAAGCATATTACCAACATACATTAAGGCGAGTACAAGGAGCATAATTGCCATACCGGGTGCCAGGGCCAAGTAAGCTTTATCTAAAATTATATACGAATAATGGTTTTTTATCATGGCTCCCCAAGACGGCATTGGTGCCTGTGCACCAATTCCTAAAAAACTTAAGCCTGCTTCCATTAAAATTGCAGAAGCAAAATTGGCTGCAGATATAACAATAATCGGACTCATTATATTCGGTAGTATATGACCAAACATAATTCTGAAATTGCCAAAACCTAGTACTTTTGCAGCCTGAACGTATTCCAATTGCTTGAGGCTTAAAACCTGCCCTCTGACAACACGAGCTACCTCCACCCACATGGTTAGGCCAACTGCTACAAAAACCTGCCAAAAACCTTTTCCTAGAGCTAAACTAATAGCTATAACCATAAGTAAGGTAGGAATAGACCATACAACATTTATTAGCCAAAGAATGCACTGATCGATCCAAGAGCCATAAAAACCAGCTATTAAGCCCAGGGTAATTCCTATAACTAAGGAGATGAAAACGGAAATAAGACCGACAGCAAGTGAAATTCGGGTAGCTACAATTAAACGACTTAAAAGGTCACGCCCATACTTATCGGTACCTAAATAATACATTTGTGTAAATGCTAAAGTCTTATTAGTTGGAATGATTAGTTGAGATCTGGGTAATACTTGAGCCAAATTGGAACCGTAAGGAATAAACGATACCAAGGAATCCTTTAGACTATAGCTTCGAATTGGAATCGAGTTATACGATGGATAGGAACCAGAAACCAGCTGCTTGAAAAATGAAGCGGTATTGGTTTCTTTATTAGAAACTCTAAGAAAATTAATGGAAGTACCAGGACTAAGCGTGCTAAGTTCTAAGTGCATAGTATTGGCATAAGGGCTTTTGTCTGGCACTATAAAGTAGGCGAATACTGCAAATAGTATACTCAGGAGTATAATAAATGAGCCAAATAAACCGGGTAGATGCTTTTTAATAAAATGTACATTCATAAGACTGGCTTAAAACTACAAAAATATGAAACGATAGAACTGCCATAACTCAAAAGTTTGATTTTGGTAAACACCAAATTATTAGAAATGATGGACGATAAAAGAGTATATTTAAAACTTATAAAAAAACAAATAGGAGACAACTGTGCAGGAAGAGAAAATTATATTGGGAATAGACCCAGGAACAAGTATCATGGGATTTGGATTGGTACGAAAGAAAGGTTCAAACTTCGAATTGATAATGATGGACGTCTTAATATTGAATAAACTAAAAGATCCCTATTTAAAACTTCAAAAAATATTTCAAAAGACGCTCGCAATAATAGATCATTACCATCCAGATGAAGTTGCTTTAGAGGCTCCGTTTTTTGGTAAGAATGTACAATCTATGTTAAAGTTAGGTAGAGCTCAGGGTGTGGCCATGGCGGCTGCACTTCAAAGAGAAGTACCGGTAACTGAATACGCGCCCCTAAAAATTAAGAAAGCAATTACAGGAAGAGGAGCGGCTTCGAAAGAACAGGTTGCCGCCATGTTAATGCAAATGTTAAATATGAAGGAAATGCCAAAGTATTTAGACGCAACAGATGGATTAGCAGCAGCAGTATGTCATGGCTTGCAAAATGGAGCTATAAACACCGGAAAGGGAAAATCTACCTGGGCTAGTTTTGTAAAGAATAATAAGGATAGAATAGGTTGATTACTTACAGTTGTGCCTTTATTCTATTAGAAATAATAAGCATTTCATTTGAATCAATAGATAACTTAGGGGCGGCAAAATTGATGTCTTGAACCGTTTGGAGTGGTACTAAATGAATATGTGCATGAGGTACTTCTAAACCAATTACAGCTATTCCAACTCTTTTACAGGGCATAGCTAATTTTAAAGCCTTAGCCGTCTTTTTAGCAAAAAGCCACAGTTCTGCGTAAGCAGTATCAGATAAGTCAAATATTGAATCTATTTCGTCTTTAGGAATCACTAATACATGGCCTTTAGCTAAAGGAAACACATCCAAAAAAGCTAAATGATTCGCATCCTCAGCAATTTTGTACGATGGGATTTCTCCAGATACTACCTTAGAAAAAATACTAGCCATTAGCGTGAAATATGTAGTATTTCAAATTTCATCAATCCGGCAGGAACTTCAATTTCTGCTATATCACCAACTTTTTTACCTAACAAACCGGTTCCAATTGGTGAACTTATAGAAATTTTTCCAGATTTAACATCTGCTTCAGATTCTGCGACCAATGTAAAGGTCATTTCTTTTTTATTTGCCAAATTCAATATTTTAACAATAGAAAGTGCTAAGACTTTATCGGTATCTAATTGAGATTCGTCGATTATACGAGCGCCGGCATACATACCTTCTAGCTTGGCAATTTTCATTTCCAACATACCTTGGGCTTCTTTAGCAGCATCGTATTCAGCATTTTCAGATAAGTCGCCTTTGTCCCTGGCTTCAGCAATCTGATTAGATATGCTGGGGCGTTCAACAAATTTTAGTTGCTCTAATTCTTCTTTTAGCCTTTGTAAGCCTTCTTCAGTATAGTATGATATTGCAGACATAATAGTAATTTACATTAGTGAAACGCAAAAAGAAGATCCGATTGGATCCTCTTTTTGTATGTTAAGCTCCTTTTAGGAGTTAAGTATTATAAGGTAATTCGAGCGCCTAAAGAAATAGGTGAGTCTAAAGGACTAGCGGTACGGTAAGAAAAGTCAAGTCCGAAGTTAGTTCCAGAGCTCAAAGGGATCTCAAAGGTAAAACCAAAGTTTAAGCCGGTAAATACAGTTGTACGTGTTTCAGTTTTGGTAATGCCATCTTCGTAAACATAACCTGTTCTTAACATGAAGTTCGTTTTGTAACCGTATTCTAAACCTAATCCATACTGATCTTTTGTAAAGGAGTTAGACGTAAAATTACCAGCCAAAGTAAGACGTTGGTCTTGATCTATGTTGAAATCGTATGCACCACCGATGCTTAATAAGGAAGGCAATTCAAAAGCTTCTGGTCTTAGCTCATAAGTTTGATCGTACTCCTGACCAAATGCATCAGTATTTGTTAGTTTAACTGAGCTACCATCACCTTCAAATTTCATTTTAGGACCAACATTTTTAAGCGAAACTCCAAATTTAATTTGACGATCTGCACCAGCTATGTATTGAATACCTGCGTCTAATGCTATAGCAGAGGCATTCATATCTGGAGTAGATTCCGATATCATTCTAACTGTTGCACCCCCAGAAATGTTGTCGGTAAATTTCTTAGCATAAGAAAGTCCAATATTTAAAGAAACAGGAGAGTACGTTGAATTTGTTCCTCCGGGATTACTTGCAGTGGTAATAGGAATATCTCCAAAACTAATGGATGAAATTGACAATCCAATTACCGCGTCGTCTGCTAGAGCTTTGGAAAAACCAAATGCATTAACCTGCATGTCAAATAACCAAGAGGTAGAAGAGAAAACAAACTCAACATTTTGAGTGCCAGCTAAACCGGCAACGTTTATAAAAGTAGCTTCTAATCCTTGTACAGAGGCTGTATTTATACCGCCCCAACCCGACGAGCGAGCCCAAGGATTTATGAGCAGTTCTGTAGCCCCAGCTTGTCCTGAACGTTGTTCGTTACCTGCTGTTGCAGTAAAACAAAGCGCTAACAAGCCTGTAAAGATAACAGGAAAGAGATGTTTGGTATATTTTTTCATAACCATAGTCGTATGAATTTTAGTCTTTATCAATTTTTTCTACTAGAATGAATCTAAGTCAATTGGACGAAGAGCACCGAACCATTTAAGAACTTTTTCTCCGTATTCTTTACCATCTACGTGAATAATGTAAACACCTGAAGCAATGGCAATGTTGAAATTATTTTTCAAATCCCAATCCCAGCCAGAAACATTTGCTTCACTGTCTAAATCAACTCGTCTAACTAGTGAACCGGAAACATTGTAAATAGAAATGGTACAGGTTTTAGGTAGGTTGGTAATTTTTACGTGCGCATCTATCTGACCCGTTTCGTAACTGGTAGTTCCGTAGTATGGATTTGGAACTACTTTAATTAAATCCATAGCATCTTTAGCAACAGAGGCTACGTTTGTTTGAGTCATGATTGAATCTGTAGAGAACGTGTAAAGTGGATTCCCATCATTTACATCAGAAGGTATTTCTTCGCAATCCTCAGATACCTCATATTTATAATCCTCATACGACTTAGAAACTCTAATTTGAACTTCTATATCTCCATCAGAAACAGTAGCGTTTTGAGCTGTTAAAGGAATGGATACCCATGCGATATCATTAAAAACTTTGGTTTTGGCAGCAGTTGATCCTGATGAGCTCATGCTAATTAACCTATTATAAAGAGGATGATCTTCTTCATTGTCTCCGGCGTATTCGCTGTAAGCAACGTATAAATAATGACGGCCACCAAAAATAATAAAGGAGGAAGCGCTTTCGCCAAAAGTAGTTGAGGTAGGATTCCAAATCATATCGTTCCCATTATGATTGGGTAAGGTGGTGGCTTCACCAAACATCATGTTTAAACGGATTCCTTTTTCCAAATCTAAAGCATAGCCAGGGAACCAAGAAAAACCGGTACTCGTACCACCTTCTACATTACCCTCTTTGTCTACCGATGGCAAAGACTTTAACTCAAGCCTGGATATAGTATCTCCCGTTTCAATAACAGGTACCCTAGTCCAAAGTGACTTATCGTCGGTGTAAACAATATCAACGGAGTTCAAATTTGAAATATCAATACTTCTACCGAATGAAGGAGCATGTTCAAAAGGAACTTCAATTTGATTAACTCCTACTAATCTGTAGGGAGCCCACATACCGTTTAACACGTTTTCGTAAGTAGAATTAGCATCTTCCCATCCATCCTCTGCGCTTCCCATATCAATACTGATAGGGGTTTCACCAGCACCTCCAGGAGTAGTAACATTACCAGATCTTATCCAGTTATTCGGTCGCATTAAAACAACACCATCATCATCTAAACCAAAACCATCTCCATCTGGAACAAAATCTAACCAAGACGTGC
>CAWVTK010000061.1:0-11237 GCA_963933205.1 uncultured Flavobacteriales bacterium | reverse complement strand
CTTGTTTACTACCAACACTGTAAATACTAGCCATGGTACCTACAAATACTTCGCGGGCAGCAAACGAAGAAATTAAACCAATTCCAATTTTCCAATCATAGCCCAAAGGTTTAATCGCTGGTTCTATCCCTTTGCCTATGTAGCCCAAAAAAGAATGTTCTAATTTATAAGCAGCTAAAGCGTCTTGGTAAACCGAAGTATCTTCACTTAGTTCTGATTGTGTCACAAAATCTTCTGCATTGTTAAACTTATCACCAGGTCCAAAACTAGCCAAAACCCATAGAATTATTGATACTGCCACAATTATTTTACCCGCATCAAATACAAAACTTTTGGTTTTTGTTAGTAAGGTGTGGAGCAGGTTTCTAAGTTGCGGAATCTGATAGCTTGGAAGTTCTATTACAAATACCGCTTTAGAATCTTGTTTTATTAATTTACTTAATACCACAGAAGCAATTATGGAACTTACAAATCCTAAAAGGTACATGAGCATTAGTACAACGCCTTGAAGATTAAATCCAGTTGTACTTGTTTGTGGAATCATTAGGGCAATTAGAATTGTATATACTGGTAATCTTGCCGCACAAGTCATAAAAGGAACCACAAGTATGGTTATGAGTCTTTCTTTAGCATTGTCAATATTACGTGCTGCCATAATAGCCGGAATGGCACAAGCAACGCCAGAAATTAAAGGGACAATACTTTTACCGTTTAATCCAAATCGGCGCATAAAACGATCCATGATAAAAACTACACGAGACATGTAACCCGATTGCTCTAAAATGGATATAAAACCAAATAAGATAGCAATTTGAGGAACAAAAATCACTACACCTCCAATTCCAGGAATTAAGGCTTCGCTTATAAGATCGTTTATTCGATTATTAGGTAAGGTGTTACTGATCCAGTTAGCTAAGTTGCTAAAAGAAGCATCTATATAATCCATTGGTATTGATGCCCAAGAATAGATGGCTTGAAACATAAAAAAGAGAACTGAGAAGAAAATTAAATACCCATAGTATTTATGGGTAAGTACCTTGTCAATTTTTTTTGATAGTCCGGAATTCGATTTTTTGTCCTCTAACACCCTAGCTAACAGAAAATCTAAAGCTGCGTATCTCTCTACAGCTTCTTGTTTTAATAAGCTTTCAGAATCTAAGACTGTTTTATTTAATAGTTGTTCAATTTTTTCCTGCTCTGTTTCCGAAAAAATTTGATGCGTATGATGATGGTGAAGGACTAACCATGCCCAATAATCATTTTTTATAGAATCAATATTTCTAAGCTTTACATGGCTTTGATCCTTTAATTTAAACGAACTTTTGTAAGAGCTTGTAGTCGGTATTTTGGTAATTGAATCTTTTAGGTTTTTTAAACCCCTATTTTCTTTAATACTTGTTAAAACTACCGGACATTGGTAAAAGCTAGACAATTCCTTGTCGTCTATTCGAAGTCCTACTTTTTCTAATTTATCAATCCGATTTAATATTAGAATACAAGGAATCTCTAAATCTGCTATTTGACTGAATAAGAATAAATTACGTCTTAAATTAGCGGCATCTGCTACATATAAAATAGCATCTATGGGTTCTTTAAGATTCAATATTTCATCTAAGACGATTTCCTCGTCTAAAGAGTATGGTTCCAGACTATACGCACCAGGTAAGTCAATAAGTTCTAATGTTTCCGAACCTAAATTTACCCGGCCTATTTTTCTATCTACAGTTATACCTGGGTAATTTCCTGTAGATTGATTTAGCCCGGTAAGTGCGTTAAAAATACTTGTTTTTCCTGTATTAGGATTTCCAATTAGTACAACCTTTCTCATAGGGATTTGATGTCAATTTTCCTGGCTTCTTCAATTCGAAGTGCAATGTCGTTACCTCCAATTTGTATGCACAAAGGATCCGAAGACGGAGCTCTCATCTTCAACACAATTTTTGTATTACAAGTACAACCCATTTGAATCAGCTTTAAAGGAATGTTTCCCTGCTGATTTTCTGCAATAATAGCAGTTTCATTAATCTCTAAATCGGCTATTGTTCTTTGTTTTTGCATACCGCAAACACGCTTAAGGGTGAAACTAATAAATAGTGTAGTACTTGTAAAAAAAAGATCCTCTCATTTTCACGAGAAGATCTTTTTAAACTTTTTAATAGTTTACATATGTATTACTTCACCGTAAGCATCGGCAACAGCTTCCATTACAGCCTCACTCATGGTAGGGTGTGGGTGTATAGATTTAAGGATTTCATGACCCGTAGTTTCTAGTTTACGAGCAACAACAGCTTCTGCGATTAATTCGGTAACATTTGCACCAATCATATGGCATCCGAGCCATTCACCGTACTTAGCATCAAAAATTACTTTTACAAAACCGTCTTTATGTCCAGCAGCACTTGCTTTACCCGATGCAGAAAAAGGAAATTTACCAACTTTAATTTCATAACCAGCATCTTTAGCAGCTTGTTCCGTATACCCAACAGACGAAATTTCTGGAGAAGCATACGTACAGCCTGGAATATTATTCATATCCATAGCCTCTACATCCATACCAGCAATTTTCTCAACACAATTAATCCCTTCAGCCGAAGCTACGTGAGCTAATGCAGGCCCAGGAATAACATCACCAATAGCGAAGTAACCTGGTATGTTTGTTTGGTAAAAATCGTTTACAAGAATTTTACCTTTATCTGTAGCAATACCTACATCTTCCAATCCGATATTCGTAATATTTGCCGTAATACCTACTGCAGAAAGAACGATGTCTGCCTCGAGAATTTCTTCTCCCTTTTTAGTTTTTACGGTGGCTTTACAAACACCTGTCGAAGTTTCAACCTTTTCTACAGAAGCATTGGTCATTACTTTAATTCCCGATTTCTTGAAAGAGCGCTCTAATTGTTTAGAAATATCAATATCTTCCACGGGAACTATGTTTGGCATATACTCTACAATAGTAACATCTGTACCCATAGCGTTATAAAAATAGGCAAATTCTACTCCTATGGCACCAGAGCCAACAATAATCATTTTCTTTGGAGCTTCGCTAAGCGTCATCGCCTCTCTATAACCTATAATTTTCTTTCCATCTTGTGGAAGGTTTGGCAACTGACGCGAGTGAGAGCCTGTAGCCAAAATAATATTTTTAGCTTCATGTGTTGTCGCAACTCCTTTGTCATCGGTAACAATTACCTTCTTTCCAGGGGCAACTTTTCCAATTCCTTTAAGAACTTGAATTTTATTCTTTTTCATTAAGAACTCAATACCCTTGCTCATTCCACCAGCAACATTTCGGCTTCTTTTTACAACGGCTGCAAAATCAACATCTGCTTCAGGAACTTTAATCCCATAGTCTTCTGCATGATTTATATATTCGAAAACTTGAGCACTTTTAAGAAGTGCTTTGGTTGGAATGCATCCCCAGTTAAGGCAAACACCTCCAAGACTTTCTTTTTCTACAATGGCAGTTTTAAGGCCTAATTGTGATGCACGTATAGCAGTTACATATCCACCAGGGCCACTACCTACTACAATTAAATCGAAGCTCATATCGTATAATTTTATTTAGTTTTACACAGATTGCAAAGCTAATAAATTCATAGGTGATAAACTGGTGTTTTTTTACAGAAGAGTGTATCTATTTATAATTATTCTACAATCGTATAATTAAAGTGCTTGATTGTCTTATTCATTCTTATTTTCTTTCTCAATTACGTCTATTTCATAGGGATTCTATTAACTTTACAGATTATTAGATTTTACCCATGAAAAGACTCTCTATATTCGTAAAAGATGAAACAGCACCTTTGGAAGCCGTTGTGCTAGGCATTGCTGTTGATTTTGGTGGCACTCCTTTGCTTGAAGATGCCTACGACCCGAAGTCTAAAGAAAATATAGTTGCTGGAACCTTTCCTGTAGAAAAAGCTATTGTGAAGGAAATTAAAGCTTTTAGTGAAATTCTAGAAAAACACAAGGTTACGGTATACCGACCTGAAAACATTAAAAATTACAATCAAATTTTTACCAGAGACATCGCCTTTGTAATCGATAACAAATTTGTTGTACCAAATATTTTAAAAGATCGGGCTAAAGAGTTTGAAGCAATTTCGTCGGTTGTAGATTTAATTGAGGAAAATGCACTTGTTAAAATGCCAGAGGAAGCTCGTATAGAAGGAGGCGACGTTATGCCATGGGACGACTGTATTTTTATTGGAGTTTCTAACCAAGAAGACTTTCAGAAATACACTTGTGCGCGAACCAACTACCAGGGAGTTGCTTTTTTGCAGAAAACATTCCCCGATAGAACCGTTGTATCTTTCGAACTCAACAAATCGGATACAGAACCTAGAGACAATGCCTTACATTTAGATTGCTGCTTTCAACCTATTGGAACCAACCAAGCCGTTATTTATCCAGGTGGTTTTAAGAATGAAGAAGATGTTCAGTTTTTGGTGGATTATTTTGGAGAAGAAAACATCATAAAGATCACTAGAGAAGAGATGTTTAACATGAACTCTAACCTATTCTCTATTAGTCCTAAAGTAATTGTATCAGAAAAAAGTTTTACAAGACTTAATGATGAATTGCGCAGACGTGGATTTACGGTTGAAGAAGTACCTTATGCAGAAATTGCTAAGATGGAAGGATTATTAAGATGTTCTACATTACCTTTAAGAAGACAGTACAATGAGTAAGCAGATTACCTCGAGTATTATGATGATTCGTCCGGTAGCTTTTCGTTTTAACGAACAAACTGCCGAGAATAACTATTATCAAAAAGTTATAGAAGGACTTAGTGCAGAAGATGTTCAGACGAAAGCCCTCCAAGAGTTTGACGCATTTGTTAGGCTTTTAAAAACCAATGGTATTCAGGTTATTGTAGTAAACGATACTGTACAACCAAATACACCAGATTCTATATTCCCAAACAATTGGGTTTCTTTTCACCAAGACGGTCGGGTAGGTTTATACCCTATGTGTGCTGTAAATAGACGTTTGGAAAGAAGACCTGACATTTTACAAATCTTAACCAAAGAACACAACTTTCATATAACGGAAGTACAGGACTTTTCTCATTACGAGAAAGAAAATATATTTTTAGAAGGAACAGGCTCTATGTTATTAGATAGAGTTAATAAAGTTGTTTATGCCGCTTTGTCTTTTAGAACAGATGCTAAAATTTTAAACGAGTTTTGTGAAAAGTTTGATTATACAGCGCTTACTTTTACTTCCAATCAAACGGTTAATAATGAGCGCCTAGCCATTTACCATACAAACGTAATGATGTGCTTAGGAGAAGGCTTTGCTGTTTTATGTGCAGATACAGTGGACCACAGCAACGAGCGTAGTATTTTAATTGCTAGTTTAGAAGCCTCTGGTAGAGAAATAATATACATCAGCGAAAAACAAAAGCATCGTTTTGCAGGTAATATGCTTCAGGTTATTAGCGAAACTGGACAAAAGTATTTAGTGATGTCTAAGTCGGCACACGAATCTTTAAATTCGGATCAAGTAAAGCAACTAGAAAAGTACAGCCGGATACTTTCGAGCTCTTTAGATACTATAGAAGCTTGTGGTGGTGGAAGTGCACGTTGCATGATGGCAGAAATATTTTTGCCTAAAATCGTATAATATGAAAGACTTAGAAGTACGTTTAGTACAACCCATACTTACAGCAGTTAAAGAATTATTTAACGCTGATTTAAATCAAGATCAAGTAAGTTTTCAAACTACACGTAAGGAGTTTGAAGGTGACTTGACTCTCGTAGTGTTTCCATTTGTTCGATTTTCCAAAAAAGGACCAGAACAAACAGCAGAAAACATAGGAAAACACCTGGTTGATAACATTGGTTTTGTAGAAAAATTTAATGTAGTTAAAGGCTTTTTAAACCTGGTAATTTCAGAATCATACTGGCTAGACACCTACGCTAAAGCTCTTGCCGCAGACAACTTTGGTATATTAGAAGCTACAGAAAAGGATCCACAAATAGTGGTTGAATATTCCTCGCCGAACACAAACAAACCTCTTCATTTGGGGCATGTTCGAAATAATTTATTGGGCTACTCGGTAGCAGAAATTATTAAAGCAAGTGGGAAAAGAGTAAAGAAAGTTCAGATTATAAACGATCGTGGTATTCATATTTGCAAATCTATGCTGGCTTGGAAACTCTACGGCGATGGAGAAACACCCGACTCTACTGGTATAAAGGGCGACCACTTAGTTGGTAAGTACTACGTTCGTTTTGATAAAGAATACAAAAAGGAAATTGCGCAGCTATTGGCTACTGGTATGCCAGAAGAGGAAGCTAAAAAAGAAGCTCCACTTCTTGTAGAAGCTCAGAATATGTTACGCGCTTGGGAAGCAAAGAATACAGAAGTTGTAGCTCTATGGCAAATGATGAATTCTTGGGTTTACAAAGGTTTTGAAGCTACATACCAACAAATGGGCGTAGATTTTGACAAGCACTATTACGAAAGTGAAACCTATTTATTAGGCAAAAAGTACATCGAATCTGGTCTGGAAAAGGAGCTGTTCTATAAAAAAGATGATGGATCTGTTTGGGTAGATCTAACAGAAGAAAAATTAGACCATAAACTGCTTTTACGTGGAGATGGTACCTCCGTTTACATGACTCAAGATATTGGTACAGCTATACAGCGTCATTTAGATTTCGGTTTTAATGAAATGGTGTACACCGTAGGTAATGAGCAAGATTACCATTTTAATGTTTTGTTTAAAATATTAAACCGCTTAGGATACACTTGGGCAAAAGATTGCTACCACCTTTCGTATGGTATGGTAGACTTGCCAAGTGGAAAAATGAAATCTCGTGAAGGTACTGTAGTAGATGCAGATGACTTGATGCAAGAAATGATTTCTACCGCTAAATCAATTTCAGAAGAACTCGGTAAATTAGAGGGCTTTAACGAGCAAGAATTGAATTCTATATACGAAATGATTGGTATGGGTGCTTTAAAGTATTTTATTTTAAAAGTAGATCCTAAAAAAAGAATGTTGTTTGATCCTTCAGAATCGATTGATTTTAATGGAAATACAGGGCCGTTTATTCAATACACCCATGCGCGTATTTGCTCCTTACAAAGAAGAGCTTCCGATTTAAAAATAACATCTAGTCCTGAATCGAAACTCCATTTAAAAGAGAAAGAATTACTAAAAGTACTCTTACGTTATCCGGACGTAATTCAAGAATCTGCCAAAGAATATAGCCCAGCAATAGTAGCAAATTACAGCTATGATTTGGTGAAAGAATACAACCAATTTTACCAACAAGTGCCTATTTTTGGAACTGCAAGCGAACAAGATAAGGCCTTTCGAATTGGCCTGTCTGGTTTGGTAGGAAATGTCATTGCTTCTGCAATGAATTTATTGGGAATTACCGTTCCTGAAAGAATGTAAATTGATTTTTTAAGCTTAATTACATAGCAAATGTTTGAAAATTTATCCGAAAAATTAGACAAAGCCTTTTCCGTATTAAAAGGACACGGTAAGATTACTGAGATTAATGTTGCAGAAACCCTAAAAGAAGTTCGTAGAGCTCTTTTAGATGCCGATGTTAGTTTTAAAATTGCCAAAGAATTTACAAGTAAAGTAAAAGACAAGGCAATTGGTCAAAACGTTTTAACTTCATTACAGCCTGGCCAATTAATGGTAAAACTTGTTAAAGACGAGCTATGCCAATTAATGGGAAGTCAGGCAGAAGGAATTAACCTGGAGTCTACAACTTCTGTAATTCTTATAGCGGGTCTTCAAGGTTCTGGAAAAACAACTTTTTCTGGAAAATTGGCTTTGTTTTTAAAGAATAAAAAATCTAAAAACCCACTATTGGTTGCCTGCGATGTTTACCGCCCTGCTGCCATTAACCAATTAGAAATATTAGCAGAACAGGTTGGTGTTGCTGTTTACACAAACAAAGAAAGTAAAGACCCTGTAGCAATTGCAAAGGCAGCTTTAGACTACGCAAAGCAAAATGGACACAATGTAGTAATTGTAGATACAGCGGGTCGTTTAGCAATAGACGAGCAAATGATGAATGAAATAGCAGCAGTTAAAGCTGCTGTAATTCCTCAGGAAACCTTATTTGTTGTAGATGCCATGACTGGGCAAGATGCTGTAAATACCGCAAAAGCCTTTAACGATAAATTAGATTACGACGGAGTAGTACTAACTAAATTAGATGGTGATACTAGAGGTGGAGCTGCTTTAACGATAAAATCTATTGTAAACAAACCAATTAAATTTGTTGGTATGGGAGAAAAGATGGATGCATTAGATGTATTCCATCCAAACCGTATGGCCGATCGTATTTTGGGAATGGGAGATGTTGTCTCATTAGTCGAAAGAGCTCAAGAACAATTTGATGAAGAAAAGGCGCGCAAGCTTCAAAAGAAAATAGCAAAGAACCAGTTTGATTTTAATGACTTTGTAGAACAAATTGGTCAGATTAAGAAAATGGGGAATGTTAAAGACCTTATGGGAATGATTCCTGGAATGGGCAAGGCTATGAAAGGTGTAGAGATTGAAGACGACGCTTTTAAACATGTTGAAGCCATGATTGGCTCCATGACTAAAGATGAACGCGCTACTCCAAGCCTACTAAATGGATCTAGGCGCCAGCGGATTGCCCGTGGTAGCGGACGAACTATAAGTGATGTAAATCAGCTTATTAAGCAATTCAACGACATGGGTAAAGTAATGAAGATGATGCAAGGCGGCGGGATGAAAAACATGATGAAATCAATGGGCAAAGGTGGCGGAATGCCAAACCCGCCTTTAGGAAGATAAAATGTGTGCTATGAAGTTATTAGACGGTAAATTAACATCCAATATACTAAAGGATGAAATCGCAATTGAAGTAACCGAAATTATTGCAAACGGTGGTAAAAAGCCCCATTTAGCTGCAATTTTAGTTGGAGGCGATGGCGCTAGTGAAACGTATGTTAATGCAAAAGTTAGGGCCTGCGAAAAAGTAGGATTCGACTCCACACTTATACGACTTGATGCTTCTGTTACGGAGGACAATCTACTTAATGAAGTACGAAAAATTAACAACAATCCACGAATAGATGGACTTATCGTTCAGCTGCCACTTCCAAAGCATATTTCGGAGGTAAAAGTAACCGAAACAATTCTTCCAGAGAAAGACGTTGATGGCTTTCATCCAGTAAGCTTGGGTCGTATGATGCTCAATTTACCTACATTTCTTCCTGCTACACCAGCAGGTATATTAGAGCTGTTAGAGCGGTACGAAATAGAAACCTCTGGAAAACACTGTGTTGTTATTGGTCGTTCTCATATTGTAGGCTCGCCTATGAGCATTTTAATGGCGCGAAATACAAAAGTTGGGAATTGTACAGTAACTTTAACACACAGTAAAACTAAAAATTTAGAAGATATTACCCGTAGTGCGGACATTCTTATTGTTGCGCTCGGTAAACTCGAATTTGTTACTGCTAGTATGGTAAAGCAAGGTGCTGTTGTTGTGGATGTAGGAATTACAAGAGTAAAATCTGATAAAACAAAATCGGGATGGAAACTAAAAGGTGATGTAGCCTTTGATGAGGTTGCACCTAAGTGTTCCTTTATAACTCCTGTTCCGGGTGGAGTTGGTCCAATGACTATTGCATCGCTTCTTAAGAATACATTACAAGCGTCTAAACAAAACCAATAATTTAGAAAGAGGCATCAGCCTCTTTTTTTATGAGCTAATTATCTCAAAAGTGTATATTAGCCTAATGCTAAAAATTAAATTATGGATAACAGAATCGATCATTTATTATATCAGTGGTTATTAGATTTAGGCCTAGCTGAAAATATAGCCGATGGAGTTCAATTTTTAGTAGAGCTAATTGTTTTAGTTTTACTCTGTTTTATTGCAGATAAAATTGCCAAGAATATATTTGTGCGTATTGTTTCGGCAATAGTAAAACGTACGAAGTTTATTTGGGACGATGTTTTATTAGAAAATAAAGTATTTGATCGTCTTGCTCATCTTGCACCAGCATTAGTTGTTCAGGCAACTGCTGGATACGTCTTTATAGATTTTAAAGACTTTATTCCTTTTATTATTCGCATGGCAGATGCCTACATGATTGCTATTGGTCTTATGGTAACGATTTCTGTATTTAATACACTCGACCATTATTTTAAACAAACCGAAACTTTAAAAGACAAGCCAATAGACTCGTATTTTCAGTTGGCCAGAATGGTGGTTTATTTTATTGGTGGTATTTTAATCATCGCCAAAGTTATCGATAAGGATCCTCAGGGAATTTTAACTGCAATGGGGGCATTAACGGCCGTTTCTATGTTGGTGTTTAAAGATACCATTTTAGGGTTTGTAGCTTCTATACAATTATCTGTAAACGATATGATTAGGGTAGGAGATTGGGTTTCTATGCCCAAGTATGGTGCTGATGGTGATGTAATTAAAATCACACTTAATACTGTGAAAGTTCAAAACTGGGATAAAACAATTTCTACCATACCCACGTATTCCTTCGTTTCAGATTCGTTTAAAAATTGGAGAGGGATGGCAGAAGCTGGAGGACGCAGAATTAAACGATCCTTGGTAATTAAATCCGGATCTGTTTCATTTTGTGATACTGAATCGGTTTTAAAATTTAAAGAATTTGGTTTAATTCGTTCTTACATTGAAACCAAAGTAGAGGAGATTAATACATTTAACCAATCCGGAAATTACAATAAAACGTACCTAATTAACGGAAGACAACTAACCAATATAGGTGTTTTTAGAGTTTATGCAGAAAGTTACATTGCAAGTTTAGAAACCATACATCCAGATTTAACTCGAATGGTTTACCAAACCGAGGGAAATGAATTTGGCATTCCTATTCAAATTTATTGTTTTACCAAAACAACAGAGTGGGGAGAGTACGAAAACGTACAATCAGATATTTTTGACCATCTATATGCAGCTGCTCCTCAATTTGGTTTAGAAGTATTTCAACATCCATCAGGAGCAGACTTTAATAAACTGATCCACTAAATTTTCAAGGTAAATCTTGTTTTACAATCTAATTTTCTCATTCAATTCCAAGAATCTGATTTGATAAATTGTTCTGGTATGATAGAAGTTCAAATAATCACAGCTTTAGAGTGCTATCCTATTCGCCAAAAAGTGTTGTGGCAACATAAAAACATTGCAGATTGTTTTATAGATATAGACAATGAAAAAGGCGCTTTTCATTTAGGGGTT
>CAWVTK010000060.1:0-11299 GCA_963933205.1 uncultured Flavobacteriales bacterium | reverse complement strand
TTGAAAAAGAAAATTTTAATTACAGGAGGAGCAGGCTACCTAGGCTCTCATAGCTTAACATCCTTATTAGGAGCTGGTTACGACCCTATTATTGTTGATAACTTCTGCAATTCTGAGCCCTGGATTTTGCATCAATTAGAACTTTTAACTGAGCAAAAAATAAAGAGCTACGAAATTGATTGCTCAAATTATAGTGATTTAGAGACTGTATTTAAGAACGAACATTTGGCTGGAGTCATTCACTTTGCAGCTTTAAAATCTGTTGGAGATTCGGTAAACGAACCTTTAAAATATTACAAAAACAATATTGAATCTTTAGTTAACATTATTGATTTGATGAGTAAGTATAATGTTCCAAACCTCGTGTTTTCATCAAGCTGTACAGTTTATGGGCAAGCAGAAGAACTTCCCATAAAGGAAAGCCACCCAATAAAAAAAGTAGAATCTCCCTATGGTTATTCTAAACAAATGTGTGAGCAAATAATTATAGACTGTTTAAAATCTAAGAAATTAATAAACGCAACTATTTTACGATATTTCAATCCAGTAGGCGCTCATCCTTCTGGATTAATAGGAGAGCTCCCTATTGGAAAGCCAAACAATTTAGCGCCCTATATTACACAAACTGCTGCAGGAATTAGACCTTCGTTAACCATTTTTGGAAAAGACTATAAGACTACAGATGGAACCTGCGTTAGAGATTATATTCATGTAATGGATTTAGCAGAGGCTCATGTAAAATCTCTTGCAAAAATGGAGCTAAACTCAGAGTCTTTTATACTAAACATTGGTACTGGGAAAGGCAGTACTGTTTTAGAAGTTATAAAAGCCTTTGAGAAGGTGACTAAATTAGAATTAAAGTACGATTTTGGACCAAGAAGAGCCGGAGATATAGACGAAATTTATGCGGACAGCAGCTTGGCAGAACATACCCTAAACTGGCGAGCAAAGTACTCTTTAGAAGACGCCATGCGCGATGCATGGAAATGGCAAAAATTTTTAATTACTCAATAAAAAAAGCGACTCTTTCGAGTCGCTTTTTTTATTGTAATTTAAAATTAATTGGTACTGTAAAACTACACGGAACCGCTTTTCCTCTTTGCTTAGCGGCTTGCAATTTTGGTATGGAATTAACCAATCTTAGTGCCTCGCCTTTCAGGTGCTTATCTTCGCCCCTTACAACAATTGCTTTGGTAATCTTTCCGCTTTTATCAATTACAAACTGTACAAAAATCTTTTCTGAAATACCCATTTCTTTTGGAATAGCTGGATATTTAAAGTTCTTTCTAATATGATTCATGATTCCTTTTTGGAAACAAACGTAACGTTCGTCTTTGGAAACATCTTCACATCCAGGAAAAATAGGTTTGTCCTCTACAACCGCAAAGTTAAAAATCTCATCTTCTTCTTCCTCTTCTTCTATCTCAATGATTTCGTCTTCGTCGGTATCAGTCTCTTCTATATCTAATTCTACTTCTATCTCCACGTCATCTTCCACAATTTGAATTACTTCTGGCGGCGGCGGCGGCGGTGGTGGTGGCTTAATTTCTCTTTGGGTTACCGGAATAATTTCTTCATCCTCTAAAGACAACTCCATTGATCCAAGATCTGAAGCTGAATTTTCGTAACTTTTCCATTCGAAAGCCAGTAAAGATGCCGAAATAGCGAAAACTAAACCAATTTGGATAAACAAGCCTCTTTTGGTTTCTAAATTCGCTTTTGGATTCTTTTTCGTTTGCATATGTTTTTATTTAAAGTTCAAATCTAATCAATTCGCAGGTATTACAAAACTGATTTTCTTTTTAAAATTTCACACAGTATTAAACCAACTACTAAACCGATTGTATTTGCTAACACATCCAAATACTCTCCAAATCTTCCAACCACATGAAAATGCTGAACTATCTCTATAAGTACGCCAAGGCTAAAACCTGTAAAAAGCACAATAACACTTGTAGTAACGCAAGAATATGCTCTTTTCGTATTTATTCGTAAAGGTAAGGCCAAAAGAAAAGCAAAAATAGTGTAAAATAAAAAATGAATTCCTTTGTCAGACAGACCAATACTAGGCACTTTTGAAGAGGAAATAAAGCTTCCTACTACAATAATTACAAACCAGGTTATGGCTGGAACAAATGAAATCCAGATTGTTTTATTAAGCACCCACTAATTCTTTATACTCTTGAGCAGTAAGTAAATCCTCTAGTTGCGAGGGATCTGAAACAGCTACTTTTATCATCCATCCTGCTCCATAAGGATCATTATTAACCAATTCGGGTGTATCTTCTAAATCTTCGTTAAAAGCAAGCACCTCTCCTGTAACTGGCATAAACAAGTCGGAAACTGTTTTTACGGCTTCTACAGAACCAAAAACCTCTTCTATAGCTACTGTATCTCCTTCGGTGTCGACATCTACATATACAATATCTCCCAATTCTTGTTGTGCAAAATCGGTAACTCCAATCACAACATTAGATCCTTCTATTCGAACCCATTCATGATCCTTGGTGTATTTTAATTCTTGAGGTATGTTCATTTCTTTTATTTTTTTCAAAAATACTAAATAAGTCAGTTTTAAAAAAAAACTTACTAGCTTTACTTTAAGCTTAGCTTGTTTAATAAAAAATTCGGTGCAACTATAAAAAATGGATTGAGTAAATTTTGTTTATTATAAGTAAGAGGTTTTTGAGTTATTACATCTAAAACTTCAATTCCTAAAACACTACATATCGCATGTGCTGCTGCAGAATCCCACTCCATTGTGGGGGCAAAACGTGGGTAAACATCAGCCTTATTATCTGCAAGTGCTAAAAACTTTAAGGAGGAACCCATTGATACAATTGTTGGTTCAATCAGTTTATTAATAAACTTTTTTGTTTGATCGTTTAAATGAAATCTGGACACTACAACTCGTAAATTCTCTAAATTTAATGGGTTTAAAGGAGAAAGCTTCCTCACCTCTAACCCTATTTCTTTAAAGGCTCCTATGCTTTTATGAGCGTAAAACAATTCGTTTGTAACAGGGGTATAAACAACTCCCAGAATAGGTACTCCATTTTTAATTAAAGCAATGTTTACAGTAAACTCTCCATTTCGTTTAATAAATTCTTTGGTACCATCCAAAGGGTCAACCATCCAAAAACAATCCCAACTTTTTCGCTCTTGATAGGGTATAGGATTACCCTCCTCGCTTAATATGGGCAAGTTAGTAGTTGCTAACAATGCTACAATTATAGTATGAGCTGCTTGATCTGCTTTGGTTAAAGGACTCTCATCACTTTTTGTTTCAACTCCAAAATCATCGCTATTGTAAACTTCAATAATTTGCTGACCTGCAAGTAGAGCTGCTTTTTTAGCTGTATCTAAAAGCAAATGTATGTTGAGTTCTAGTGCACTATTCATTTGTGTTTTTCATATAATTTAGCCTCTTATTTATGGATTCTGAAATTTCTTTCTTTTTCCTCCTTCACATCGCCAACATCTATTGATGTTTGAATAGAACAGACAGTTAAACTTACTCCTAAACATTCAACTAATTTGGCTCTAAATTCTAGAGAGTCCAAAAATTAAGTTCTGTATTTATATGTACTAAGAAAAAAGGAAATTTAGCAGGTTACAATGCTTTACATGCTAAGTGAGTAAAAAATTGGAATACTTGCCTGCTGAAAAAAGTATAACTGGACAGTCAAATTGAGCTGCATTTTCTCGAAGTACATATATTACATCAGACTCTAATTCACGTAAATGATCTAGGTTGTAATTCATTATCATTCCTAATTTAACAGCACCTTATTTTTGCGTGGTTAATGAGGTTTAAAGATAAAAATATGTTGCATTTATATTGCGAATAGATGGCATAATTTATGACAAGCATTATTCTTATATTTGAAGAATGAAAAAACCTAAAACTATGAAAAAAATTATCTTATTTATCGCTGTCGTTACAAGCTCATTATGCACTATGGCTCAAGATAAAATGAATACATTTCCATCGGTAAACCTAAAAACTGTTGAGGGTAAAACAATAAACTCAAGTACATTTGAGAATGACGGAAATCCGATAGTTATCAGTTTTTGGGCTACTTGGTGTAAACCTTGCGCAAAAGAACTCGACGCTATTAGCGAAATATACGACGATTGGCAAGACGAAACAGGAGTAAAAGTAATTGCAATTTCCATAGACGATGCTCGAAACTCGGCTAAAGTTGCCCCTTATGCAAATGGTAAAGATTGGCCATTCGACATTTACTTAGATGCTAACAGCGATTTAAAAAGAGCCTTGAATGTAAACGCAATACCACATACCTTTTTATTAAATGCCAAAAAGGAAATTGTTTGGCAACACACCTCATATTTTGATGGGGATGAGGAAGAATTGTTTGAAGAAATTAAAAAACTATAATAAAAATTATATGAATAAGATTTTTAGCTTTTTAATACTCTGTTCTAGTTTTGTATATGCACAAAATGGTAATTTGAGTGGTAATTTCCAGAGTGACTTTCAACTTTATTTAGAAGATGAAGCACTAGGCTTTAATTTAGAGAATCCAGGTTCTGGATTTCCAAATGAACGCTTTCTTTCCAATGGTTTTGCAAACATCATGTACAACAGCACTAATTTCTCTGCAGGGATGAGGTATGAGTCCTACCAAAACGGACTGCTAGGCTATCCTTCTGGTTATCAAGGAGAAGGGATTACTTATAGATATGCTCAATTTTCTAACTATGGCTTAGACGTTACCGTTGGTAATTTTTACGAACAGTTTGGTAGTGGTATGATTCTTAGAGCATACGAGGAGCGTAACCTAGGTTACGACAATGCTTTTGATGGAATTCGTTTAAAGTACAGCCCGAGTAAAGGAATTTATTTAAAATCGGTTGTGGGAAGACAACGCTTGTTTTTTGACAAAGGAACTGGTATTGTTAGAGCTGTTGATGGCGAAATCTCATTAAATGAAGCTTTGGCTGGGCTTAGCCAAGCTAAAACTCAAATTATTTTAGGTGCTAGTTTTGTAAGTAAATTTCAAAGCGATTTAAACCCATCCTACAACTTACCAGAAAATGTAGGTTCCTGGGCAAGCAGAATGAATTTAAACCGAGGAAGATGGAGTTTAAATTCAGAATACGTTCATAAATACAACGATCCATCTGCGGTAAACAACTACATCTTTAAAACAGGAAATGCTTTATTAATGAGCGGAAGTTACTCAAAAAGAGGTTTTGGCTTTTCTTTAGACGCCAAGCGAATAGACAATATGGACTACCGCTCTGAGAGAGATCAAAACTTACAGAACTTGATGATAAACTACCTACCCTCTTTAACCAAACAACACGCCTATGCTTTGGCAACCATTTACCCTTACGGAACAATAACCACTGGAGAAATGGGATTGCAAGCAGAATTAAATTACAAGATTAAAAAAGGATCAAAACTTGGTGGCAAGTATGGCACAGGTATTTTAGCCAATTTTTCTAATGTATATGCTATAGATAAGCAACAACTTAACGACTCCACCCAAATAGATGAAAGCGGCACCTTAGGTTATACTTCTGAATTTTTTAAAGTGGGAGAAGAAAAATACTTTCAAGAATTTAGTTTAGAGATTTCTAGAAAAATAAACAAGAAACTAAAGTTAATTGGAACTTACATAAACACCGAATACAATAGTTCGGTTATAGTTGGCTACAAATGGAATGGAATGATTTATTCTGAAATTGTTGTATTGGAAGCACAATACAAAATCAAAGCAAAACACTCCATACGCACTGAGCTGCAACACTTAAAAACAAAACAACACGAAGGTAATTGGGTTATGGGATTGGTTGAGTATACCATTTCTCCGCATTACTTTTTTGCCGTGCAAAACCTGTATAATTACGGTAATAAATATGAAAAATTGACGTACCCTACCCTATCAGCCGGATACAACAAAGGCACCTCGCGGTTTGCTTTAAGTTATGGCAAACAACGAGCAGGAATATTTTGTGTAGGTGGTGTTTGCAGAAACGTACCAGCGTCTAACGGATTAAGTTTAAATATAACCAGTAGTTTCTAAGCATATGAAAAATTTAAAAAAACTCGGACTTCTAATTTTAGCCATAGGCTTCTCTTTTAGTTCATGCGATGTAGTTGAGGAGCCATTTAATGTTTTAAAAGAAGAAGTAAGCGACTCTTGCGAAGCCTTTATCTTTTTACCTGTAGAGAGTTATACAAAAAAAGTATTGCTAGAGGATTATACTGGTCATACTTGCGGTAACTGCCCGAGAGCTGCTGAAAAAGCAACAGAACTGCAAGATGTTTTTGGTGAGCAACTGATTGTAATGGCTGTACACTCAGGCTTCTTTTCGAATACAACAAATTCTTACCCAGCAGATTTTACCACAGAAGCTGGAGATGCCTGGGATGCGCTCTTTGGAAACAGTAATGCTGGAAACCCAAATGGTTTGATTGATAGAGTTGGATCGCCACAACCTAACATATTTCAATATACTCAATGGGAAGAAAAAATTACAGCTCAAATACAGAGCGAACCCTTAGTTGGACTTCAAATAAAGTCTAGCTTTAACAGCACGTACAACTTAATTTGTATAGATGTAGAGACCAAAATTTTAGAGGCTACAGCTAACAATCTCAACCTCACAGTTGTTCTAACAGAAAGTGGCATCATATCTAAACAAACAGATTACAATGTACCAAGTGGTTATGTAGAAGATTACGAGCAAAACCATATGCTAAGAAAAAGTTTAAATGGAGCTTGGGGAGAAAGCTTAGGGCAGAATAATTACGCTATAAACGAGCTGTTTACGAACCGATACAGTATAGAAAAACAAGACGATTGGGATATAGCTAATATGTCTGTGGTAGCTTTTATTAGCAACCCAGAAACCTACGAAGTTTTGCAAGCTGAAGAAATTCACTTAACTGAATAAAATGAAGAACTTATTACTTACCCTGGCCATTATAACAAGCTTAAACCTGATGGCTCAAAAATTTGAAGCAGGCTTGGTTGGTGGATTTACAACTAGTCAGATAACTGGAGACGGATTAGCCGGATTTGACAAAGCAGGGGCTCGATTAGGAGCCTACATTACTTATCCGCTCCGAAAGAAAAAAATGAATTTTGAAGTAGGCATGCAATACCTTCAAAAAGGAAGCAGAATGCCGAGTGAAAAGAATAGCATTTCTAACTATAAAATGGACTTGCATTACTTAGAATTGCCTTTTACCATTAATTACGCACTTACAAATGGATTAGTTATAGAGTCTGGATTAGGCTTAGGCGTACTTCTTAAATACACAGAAGAAGATGCTAACGGCCCTTTGGATGGTGAAATCCCTAATACTCTTGCTGTAGACTTTATATTGGGATTGCAATACCAAGTTTTCAAACATTTGAAATTTAATTTAAGATACGGAAACTCAATAATTCCAATTCGAAAAGAATCTGAGGTAACAGAGCATGAAAGAAATAAAGATTGGAGTTCATCTTTAGTTACATTTGCATTAATGTATCAAATAAGTAGGTAATGAAGCATAAAATTATAGTTGCGATAACTGGAGCAAGTGGATCTATATACGCAAAAGTATTGTTGGATAAATTGTTGTTATACAAAGAACAAATTGATACTGTTGCAGTGGTCATGTCCAAAAATGCAATGGATGTTTGGGAATTTGAACTAGGTACAAAGTCCTATGAAGACTACCCTTTTAAAAGATATGAAAAGGATGATTTCATGGCTCCGTTTGCCTCTGGGTCTGCACAATTTAAAACCATGATAGTAGCTCCCTGCTCGATGGGTTCTTTGGCAAGGATTGCAGCAGGAACCTCCAACGATTTAGTTTGTCGTGCAGCTGATGTAATTTTGAAAGAGAGAAGACAACTCATTTTAGTAACGCGAGAGACTCCTTTGAGCTTGATTCATATCAACAATATGAAAACCTTAACTGAAGTTGGTGCGCTTATTTTACCAGCTACTCCTTCGTTCTATTCTATACCCAAAACATTTGAGGAATTAGCCGCTACAGTAATCGATAGAGTTATTGATTCTATTGGTATTGAGCAAGATACAGAAAGATGGCAAAGCTAAGTGTTGATATCTATTTTATTTTTTTAACAATAACTCGTTAAAGATGCGTTATATTTAGGATATTTTAAAACAACATTTTATGCTTGAGTTTTGTAAAAGTGTTTTACACAAGGTAAGTTTTGACCACCATTTGTTTCAAAAGGAATTGACCAAATCGATACAATGGATTAACCAATCGGAAGCAGAGAGTTTAAGACAATGGTGTATGGAAACCTACGGCAACCGATACGGTGCAATAATTCAACAGGCCTTCGAAGCAATTTTGTAGAAGTAAAGCTTAATGTTTGAGCTACTATTTTAGTCCCATTTGTTTAAACCTGAAGCAATAAAATTAAAACAAATTGTAATCGTTACTGTGGTAAACTTTACCAAGGTGTTTGTAAGCAGCCTCGGTAGCCATTCTACCTCTTTGTGTTCTTATTAAATACCCTTCTTGAATTAAATATGGCTCATAAACTTCCTCTAAAGTCGCTGCCTTTTCACTTACAGCGGTGGCAATAGTTCCTACTCCTACGGGCCCGCCTTTAAACTTATCTATAATTGTTTCAAGAATCAAAATATCCATCTCATCAAAGCCTTTTTTATCTACTTTAAGAGCGTTTAGAGCAATGTTGGTAATAGGCATGTCAATTTTACCAGAGCCTTTAATTTGAGCAAAATCTCTTACCCTTCGTAACAGGGCATTTGCGATCCTAGGAGTTCCTCTGCTTCTTCCCGCAATTTCTGAAGCAGCTTCAAACTCTATAGGAACATTTAATATCCCTGCAGATCGATCTACAATTTTAGACAGGAGTTTAGCATCGTAGTACTCTAATCGACTGTTGATGCCAAAACGAGCTCTTAGAGGTGCTGTGAGTAAGCCAGATCGGGTTGTTGCACCAATGAGTGTAAATGGGTTTAATGTTATTTGAACAGAACGAGCATTCGGTCCAGATTCAATAAGTATGTCAATTTTAAAATCTTCCATAGCAGAATACAAATACTCTTCTACAACGGGAGAAAGTCGGTGAATTTCGTCAATAAAAAGAACATCTCTTTCGCCAAGATTCGTGAGTAAGCCAGCTAAATCTCCAGGCTTGTCTAAAACTGGACCAGAAGTAATCTTAACATTTACACCCAATTCGTTGGCAATAATTCCAGCCAAGGTTGTTTTACCCAAACCAGGAGGTCCGTGTAAAAGAACATGATCCAAGGCATCGCCTCTTTGATTAGAAGCTGTTACAAAAACCTCTAAATTGTCTACCACTTTTTTTTGACCAGAAAAGTCATCAAAGGCGGCTGGTCGGAGCTTAATTTCAAATGTATTTTCCTCTTCGTTGGGTTCTTCTGAGGACGAATCTAAATTTTCATTCATGTAGCGAATTTAAGCTAAATATACAGAACCACTAGTACTTAATTAACATTCGGAGTGCTCAAAAATTTAGGTTCCATTATTAATGCCAAATAAAACGCCTCCGATTGGAGGCGTTTTATAAAATTCTAATGTTCTTCTTCACCGTCTTTAAGTGGAACGTTTTGAGGAATAAAATCCTGATCGGCTCCTGGCTTAGAATAGTCGTAAGGCCATCTGTATACCGAAGGAATCTCTCCTGGCCAGTTACCGTGTATACGAGCTACAGGTGTAGTCCACTCAAGAGTATTGGATTTCCATGGGTTTTGAACAGACTCTTCGCCTCTAAAAATACTGTAGAAGAAATTGTAAAGGAAGATAAACTGAGCAGCAGCTCCAAGAATAGCACAAACAGTTACAATTTGATTAATATCTTGTAAACCATCGAACATTGGGAATGCTGAATTACTGTAGTAGCGACGTGGCAAACCAGCTAAGCCTAAATAATGCATAGGAAAGAAAGTTCCGTAAGCAGATACAATGGTTAACCAAAAGTGAGCATAGCCCAATTTCTTGTTCATCATTCTACCATACATTTTAGGAAACCAGTGGTAAACACCGGCTAGCATACCGAATATGGCAGAAAGCCCCATTACTATGTGGAAGTGACCCACTACAAAGTAAGTATCGTGAACGTTTATATCTAAGGCAGAATCACCTAAAATTATACCTGTTAAACCTCCTGTGATAAATGTAGAAACCAAACCGATAGAAAATAACATGGCAGGAGTAAACTGCAGATTCCCCTTCCATAAGGTAGTAATGTAATTAAATGCTTTTACGGCAGATGGTATTGCGATTAATAAGGTTGTAAAAGTAAATACAGATCCTAAGAAAGGGCTCATTCCTGTAATAAACATATGGTGTGCCCATACGATAAAGGATAAAAAAGCGATACCCATAATAGAACCAACCATGGCTCTATAACCAAATATAGGCTTACGTGAGTTGGTAGAAATTATTTCGGAGGTAATTCCTAATGCAGGTAAAATTACAATGTAAACCTCAGGATGCCCAAGAAACCAAAATAAGTGTTCGTAAAGTATTGGCGAACCACCTACATTACTTAAAACTTCTCCCTGTATCATTATATCAGACAAGTAAAAACTTGTACCAAAGCTACGATCAAAAATAAGTAATAACACGGCAGAAACTAATACTGGAAAAGATAGTATACCAAGAATAGCTGTTATGAAAAACGCCCACATCGTAAGTGGTAAACGCGTCATTGATAAACCTTCTGTTCTTAAATTAAGAATGGTAACTACATAATTTAAACCGCCCAATAATGAGGAGGTTACAAATAGAGTCATAGAGATTAGCCAAAGAGTCATTCCTAAACCAGAACCAGGCATTGCTTGTGGCAGGGCGCTTAAAGGCGGGTAAATAGTCCAACCACCAGAAGCAGGACCCGTCTCTATACCTAAAGAAATCAGCATGATAACCGATGAGATAAAGAAGAACCAATACGACAAAGCGTTAAGAAAGCCTGAAGCCATATCTACAGCTCCAATTTGAAGTGGAATTAATAGGTTACTAAACGTACCACTTAATCCTGCTGTAAGAACAAAGAATACCATTAAGGTACCATGAATGGTAACCAAGGCTAAATACATATTTGGATCCATTACACCACCTTCTGCCCAATCTCCTAAAAGGAATTCAAACAGAGCATTGGGTTCTCCAGGGTTTGCAAGTTGTATTCTAAATAAAACTGACATAATCATTGCAATAACACCCATGGTCATTCCTGTTAGAAGGAATTGTTTGGCAATCATTTTATGATCGGTACTGAAAACGTACTTTGAAAAGAAATTCTCT
>CAWVTK010000059.1:0-11841 GCA_963933205.1 uncultured Flavobacteriales bacterium | reverse complement strand
ATTCCAGTTCTCTAAACGTTAATATTGGTTTAGTATCTAAATTGTTAAGACTGCTATGGCATTACTTAGCAATTGCGAAAACGTAAAAAGAAAGTAAACAGACAATCAAAATGGCTGAAATTAAAGAACTATTAGACGCAGGTGTACACTTTGGTCACCTTACGCGTAAATGGAATCCAAACATGGCACCGTATATCTTTATGGAGCGCAATGGAATCCACATTATCGATCTTAATAAAACCGCAGTAAAGCTTAAAGAAGCTGCTGAGGCAATGAAAAAGATCGCCCGTTCGGGAAGAAAAATTATGTACGTTGCTACTAAGAAACAAGCGAAAGAAATTGTCTCTAACTCAGCAAAAGAAGTAAACATGCCTTACATTACTGAGCGTTGGCCAGGCGGTATGTTGACAAATTTCGTAACAATCCGTAAGGCTGTTAAGAAAATGTCTTCAATCGATAAAATGAAAGCAGACGGTACTTTTATGGTTCTTTCAAAAAGAGAACGTTTACAAATTGACCGTCAACGAGCAAAATTAGAAAAAACCTTAGGTTCTATCTCTGACATGTCTCGTTTGCCTGCAGCTTTGTTTATCGTAGATGTAAAACGCGAAGCAATTGCAATTGCAGAAGCGAAAAAATTAGGAATTCCTACTTTCGCTATGGTTGATACCAACGCAGATCCAGAATTAGTTAATTTCGCCATTCCTTCAAACGACGATGCTTCTAAATCAATCACTATAATCTTAGACTCAGTTAACGCTGGTGTTAAAGAAGGTTTAGCTGAGAGAAAGAAAGAAAAAGAAGTTCAAGCTGCTGCAAAGAAAGACGAAGAAGCTACCAAAGAGGCTGCTAAAGAAGCAAAAGAAGCACCTAAAGAAGAAGTAAAAGAAGTAAAGGCTGATAAAGCTGAATAATTTAAAAGATAGCCCTTTGGGCTATTCTTTTTTTAACCCTTATTTTCTGTAATTATGAAAATTGCTGCCGCAGACGTAAATAAATTAAGAAAGCAAACTGGTGCCGGAATGATGGACTGCAAGAAAGCTCTTGTAGAAGCTGAAGGTGACTTTGATGCTGCTGTTGATGTTCTTCGTAAGAAGGGCCAGAAAATTGCTGCTAAACGTGCCGACAGAGACGCCTCTGAAGGAGTTGCCTTAACCAAAGTTAATGCAGAAAACACCGTTGGTGTTGCCATTGTTTTAGCATGCGAAACAGATTTCGTTGCAATTAACGACACATTTAAAACCCTTGCATCTCAGTTCGCTGAAATCGCCTTAACGCAACCAAACAAAGAAGCCTTTTTAGCTGCTGACTTTGACGGTATGACTGTAGCCGAAAAGCTGACTGAACAAACAGGTGTTATTGGAGAGAAAATTGAAATCAAAGGTTTCGAAAGAGTAGAATCTAACTTTGTAGGTTCTTATACTCACGGTTCTAAAATTGCCGTTTTGGTTGGTTTAGATAAAGTGGTAGCTAATGCAGATGTATTAGCGAAAGACCTTTCGATGCAAGTAGCCTCTATGGGTGCAACAACCTTATCGTTTAGAGATTTTGACGCTGATTTTGTGGCCTCGGAAACGGAAGCTAGAATTGCTGTAATTGAAAAAGATAATATTGAATTAGCACGTTTAGGTAAAACACTTATAAATGTTCCTCAATACATATCAATGTCTCAATTGTCTGATGCGGTTCTTACCCAAGCAAAAACGGCTATTGAAGCTCAACTACAATCTGAAGGCAAACCAGAGAAAATTTGGGACAAAATTGTTCCCGGAAAAGTAACTCGATTTATCGCAGATAATACCAGCTTAGATCAAGAAATGTGTCTTTTAGACCAAGACTTTATCAAAGACGAAAAACTAAACGTTGCAGGTTATATTGCCACTTATGGTGATGTTGCTGTTGCTGATTTTAAAAGAGTAGCCTTAGGTTAATCTTTCAAAACATACATTTGAAACCACTCTTTTATGAGTGGTTTTTTTTTGTCATTAAAATTTCTGAATTACTTAATTTTTACTGTCAACGATTTAGCTATCTTTGAAAAACATTTTTTGAAATCTTATCGAGCTATGAAATACAAAAGAATACTACTTAAACTCAGTGGTGAAGCCCTTATGGGTGATGGTGAATACGGTATTTCGCCAGAAAAAATTTCTGAATATGCAAAAGATATTCAAACCATAGTAGCTCTAGGTTGTGAGGTTGCAATTGTAATAGGTGGAGGCAATATATTCCGTGGAGTTCAAGCCGCAAATAGTGGTATGGACCGAGTTCAAGGAGATTATATGGGAATGTTAGCAACCGTAATAAACGGCTTAGCACTCCAATCTTCCTTAGAACATATAAATGTTAAAACCCGTTTAATGTCAGCCATCAAGATGGATGAAATTGCAGAACCTTTTATACGAAGAAGAGCTGTAAGGCATTTGGAAAGAGGTAGAGTGGTTATTTTCTCTGCCGGTACAGGTAATCCGTATTTCACTACAGATACTGCCGCTACACTTAGAGCAATAGAAGTAGAAGCCGATGTTATTTTAAAAGGTACCCGTGTCGACGGTATTTATACCGCCGACCCAGAGAAAGATCTTACCGCAACAAAATACGATACCATAACCTTTGATGAAGTATATCGTAAAGGTTTAAACGTAATGGATATGACAGCATTTACCTTGTGTAACGAAAACAAGTTATCTATTATGGTGTTTAACATGAACACGCCCGGAAATTTATTAAATGCGGTTATGGGTAAAGAAATTGGTACTTTAGTTACTTTTTAAGACTTAAAAAAAACACGATGAACGAAGAAGTAGAGTTCTGTTTAGATAGCGCAAAAGAAAGCATGACTAAAGCTATTATGCATTTTGAGTCTGAACTTTCCAAAATTAGAGCAGGTAGAGCGAATCCTCAAATGCTATCGGGGGTAATGGTAAACTACTACGGTTCCATGACAGCCTTGCCGCAAGTAGCCAATGTAGGAACCCCAGATGCGCGAACACTTACAGTGCAGCCTTGGGAAAAAGGAATGCTTTCAGAGCTTAACAAAGCCGTAATCAACGCTAATTTAGGTTTTAGTCCTATGGACAATGGCGAGATGTTGATTATTAACATCCCACCACTAACAGAAGAAAGACGAATTGAACTAGTGAAGCGCTCAAAAGGGGAAGCTGAAAACTGTAAAGTTGTGATCCGCTCGTCTCGTAAAGATGCAAACGACGAAATTAAAAAATTAGCAAAGGAAGGATTACCCGAAGATGTAGCTAAAGATACAGAAGCTTTAATACAGAAGCTTACCGATGCACATATTTCTAAAATTGAGTCCATTTTAAAAGAAAAGGACCTCGAGATTATGAAGGTTTAGTTTTAAAACCTACGCTTACTTTTTTCTTTTTTTCTTAACACCGTTTATCGATTATATGTGGGCAAAGATCTCTCGTTTTATACTTAGAAATAAATTTTTCTTATTACTCGCCTTACTAGCCTCCACTATTTTTATGGGCTTTAAAGCAAAAGACGTTTTGTATTCGTACAAATTTATGCCTCTGCTGCCCGAAGACGATCCTGTTTTTGTTGAATACCAAGATTTTTTAAGCTATTTCGGACAAGAAGGGAATGTAGTTGTAGTAGGTTTTCAAACCGACTCCTTATTTGAGCTAGAAACCTTTAATGCCTTTTATAATCTGCGCAACGAACTTACCCAGGTTCAGGGTGTAGAGCAAGTGGTATCTCTTTTACAGGCGCATGAGTTAGTTAAAAATGAATCAACAAAATCTTTCGAGTTCAACCCGGTTTGTAAAACCAGCCTTAGTTCCGAAGAAGAATTAGCAGCAGTTAAAGCAAGCTTAGAATCGCTTCCTTTTTACAAAGACTTGTTCTATAATGCCCAAACCAATGCTTACTTAATGGCTTTAACGCTTAACAAAGCGGTGCTTGATTCTCAAGAAAGGGTAGGCTTAATTGAAGATCTAGAAGCTATAATAAATCCTTTTGCAGCACAAATTAATGTAGCCGTCCATTACTCAGGACTGCCTTACATAAGAACAAAAAGTACCGTTAAAACCAAAGCCGAGGTTAAGATGTTTATTTTCTTAGCGATGGCAGTTACAGCTTTAATCATGCTCTTGTTTTTCCGCTCTTTTTCCGCTATGTTCTACTCCATGCTGGTGGTTGGAATTGGCGTAATTTGGGCTATAGGAACAATTGCTTTATTAGGCTTTAAAATAACGGTTCTTACGGCACTTATACCTCCTCTTATCATCGTTATTGGAATTCCGAATTGTATTTTTCTGCTCAATAAATACCACAACGAATTTAAGCAACACGGAAATAAGATAAAAGCCTTAAGCAGAGTAATACAAAAAGTTGGTAACGCTACTTTTATGACCAACGCCACCACGGCTGCTGGTTTTGCGACCTTTATGATTACTCAAACTCAAATTTTAGTTGAATTTGGAATTGTAGCCTCTATAAATATCCTACTCGTTTTTTTCATCTCTTTAATTATTATCCCATCTATTTACAGTTATTTACCAGCGCCTAAAGCTCGTCATTTATCTCATCTCGAAAGATCTTGGGTAAACCGCTTAGCCCTGTGGATGGAAAATGTAGTTTTAAACTACAGGTCCAGTGTGTACTTGTTTACCATTAGCTTTTTAATAATCGCTTTTTATGGGATCTCTAAAATTCAAACCACCGGTAATATAGTAGACGATATACCAAAAGACGATCCTATTTCTGTAGATCTTATGTTTTTTGAAGAACACTTTTCGGGGGTGATGCCTTTTGAGATTATGATTGATACACGTAAAAAAAACGGTGTTAACAAACTATCTACTTTAAAGAGAATTGAAAAACTAGAGAAAGTATTGGAAGAGTACCCAGAAATCTCAAGCCCAACATCCATCGCTAATCTTGCGCGTTTTTCCAAACAAGCCTATTACAATGGAAACCCCGATTTTTACAGTTTGCCTTCTTCTCAAGAAAAAAACTTTATACTAAAATATGCTAAAAACACCTCGAGTAGCGATTCTGATTTGTTTAGTAGTTTTATGGATTCGACCAATAGTGTAGCCCGTGTTTCTTCAAGAATGAAAGACATTGGCACCAAACAAATGCGAGCTTTAAGAGATTCTATTAAACCCAAAATTGACGCTATATTTTCTCCAGACAAATACGATGTATCTATTACAGGAAACAGCGTATTGTTCCTGGAAGGAACCACCTATTTAGTTAAAAACCTTTTTAGTAGTTTACTTTTAGCCATTGGTCTTATTGCTATTTTAATGGCCTGGATGTTTTCATCTTCTCGTATGGTGGTTGTTTCCTTGCTTCCCAACTTAATTCCTCTAATACTTACTGGAGCTTTAATGGGCTATTTCGGAATTTCAATTAAACCATCAACTATTTTAGTTTTTAGTATTGCCTTCGGAATTTCTATTGACGATACCATTCACTTTTTGGCCAAATACAGGCAAGAATTAAAATCTAATAATTGGAATATTAAAATTGCAGTTATTAATGCACTTCGCGAAACAGGCGTAAGTATGTTTTATACCTCAATTGTTCTTTTCTTTGGTTTTTCTATCTTTATTGCTTCCGATTTCGGAGGAACTGTTGCCTTAGGACTTCTAGTTTCTGTTACTCTATTGTTTGCTATGATGGCTAACTTACTCTTATTACCCTCGCTGTTGCTTTCTTTAGAACGCATCATTACAACACGATCTTTTAAAGAGCCACTTATAGATATTTTAGACGAAGAAGAGGATATAGAATTGGATGCTTTAACAATACGCAAAAATAGCTAATATGAAATGGTTCTTTACCTCAGCGATACCTCCAATATTTGAGCTCTATAATTTTCTTTGAGTACACAGTAAATCTGCCGACAATCTAAATCATTACCAACACATACATGCTCGTTTACTCTAAGAAATAAATGAATACTTTTGCCTTAGTAAATAAACGAATATGCAGCGTAAAACACATGCCTGTATTTAACTAAAGATCATTGCAGCCCTTTAACTGGATGCCTAATAAACTTGATGCACATAGATGAGTAACTTAAAATCGATTAAAGAATTACAAGTTTCCTTAAACCTTGCTCTAGATAAAATTCCCTTTCAAGCAGAACCCGCTGAGTTGTACGAACCCATTTCATACATTCTCACTTTAGGAGGAAAGCGCTTAAGACCGGCCTTGGTATTAATGGCTGCCGATATGTATGGATTTGACATTGCTAAAGCCATGCCCCAGGCTCTTGGTATAGAGTTGTTTCATAACTTTACATTAATGCACGACGATATTATGGATCGGGCGCCTCTAAGAAGAGGGAAAATAACTGTTCACGAAAAATGGAACACCAATATTGGAATCCTTTCTGGCGATGCACTCTTCGTAAAAGCTTACCAATACATCGTAAAAGCAGAATCTAAACATTTACCTGTCTTAATGGACCTGTTTAATCAAACAGCTCTAGAGGTTTGCGAAGGACAACAATTTGACATGAATTTTGAAACACAAGAAGTAGTTTCGATGAATTCATATTTAGAAATGATAAAGTTTAAAACGGCCGTTTTATTAGCTTGTGCCCTAAAAAGTGGAGCCCTCATCGCCGGTGCTTCTCTAGCAGATCAAAACAATTTATACAAATTCGGTATCCATATAGGTTTGGCTTTTCAGCTTATGGACGACATTCTTGATGTGTACGGCGATCAAAAAGATTTTGGAAAGCAAATTGCAGGAGACATACTATCCAATAAGAAAACCTGCTTGTATATTAAAGCGTACGAATGCGCTTCCGAGCAGCAACGCAAAACACTTGATTACTATTTTGCACATCAAAATTTTAATGCAGAAGAGAAAATTGAAAAAGTAATGAACCTCTATGCAGCACTAAATGTAAAAGCCGCTTGCAAAGAAATGATGGACGAACATTACCATTTAGCGCTTAATTATTTAAACGCTATACGTGTAGAAGAAGCTCGTAAACAAACACTCCTGCAGTTTACAGACTTACTAATGGTGCGAGAAAACTAATGAATTTTACACTTAAAAATGTAGAAGATTACACCAAAAACTTAACTTGGATGCTGAAAACACTCAATCAAATTGAGAAAGAATTTTGCAGCCAAGCTTGGGTTTTTACAAAACCAACTCTAGCAGAAAGTGCCTTTGAAGACATTAGCCAGCAATTAGAGCCAAAAATAAGCAGGCTAATCGACAATAATGGAGTACAGTATTGTAAGCAAATACTCTATACCATTGACGTTTCTGAACGTCAAATAACAACAGCCTTAACGCTAAACGCGGATGCCCTTTTTTCCAATGTGCTCACAAATCTCATTATAAAACGGTGCCTGCAAAAAGTATTGATAAGAAACTATTATAAAAGTCCCGAAAAAGACGCCTTGGGCAGCAGCTTAGAAGAATAAATTATTTATTTTTGTTGTGAATTTTTGCGTTTAAGAAAACGATGGACAATTACTCATTTTTAGGGGCAGCGAATACTGCTTTTTTTGAGGAGATCTACGAACAGTATCTCAAAGAGCCCGATTCAGTAGAGTCGGGTTGGAGAAGCTTCTTTCAAGGTTACGACTTTGCAAACGAAACCTACTCCGAAGAAGAGCTCGAAGCTCAGTTACCAGATTCCTTTAAAAAGGAATTTAAGGTAATCAACCTCATAAACGCCTACCGGCAACGGGGGCATCTTTTTACCAATACAAATCCAGTTAGAGAGCGTAGAGACTACAATCCGAAATTAGATTTAGGTAATTTTGACTTGTCTGATATAGACCTAGACACCACTTTTCAAGCAGGAACACAATGTGGTATTGGAGCTACTTCCTTACGCAACATTATCGTTCATCTTAAACAAGTGTATTGCCAGTCTATTGGGGTAGAGTACATGTATATTCGCGATACCAAAGAAAGAAATTGGATTAAGGATTTCATTCATCAAAATGACAATCAACCAAACTTCGGACCCGATCAAAAAAAACAAATCTTAAAAAAACTTAACGAAGCAGTCGCTTTCGAAAGCTTTTTACATACCAAATACGTAGGTCAAAAACGCTTTTCGCTCGAAGGAGGAGAAGCCTTAATACCTGCCCTAGATGCTTTGGTAGAATACGGCTCTACCCTAAACATAAAAGAGTTTGTTATTGGAATGGCCCACAGGGGTAGACTAAGTGTTTTGGCTAATATTTTTAAAAAGCCCTACAAGCAAGTTTTTAAAGAATTTGAAGGTAAAGGCTACGAAGACGAAGAGTTTGATGGCGATGTGAAATACCATTTAGGCTATTCGTACGATGTAACCACCGATGCAGGTAAAGACGTAAGCATGTGCCTAGTGCCAAACCCATCGCACCTAGAAACGGTAGGAGCGGTAATGCAAGGTATTTCTAAAGCCAAAATAAACCATAAATACGCCGGCGATAATTCTAAAGTACTGCCCATAATTATTCATGGAGATGCTGCAGTTGCCGGACAAGGAATTGTATTCGAAATTGTTCAAATGGCACAGCTTCCCGCTTACCAAACAGGCGGAAGCATACATATTGTTGTAAACAATCAAGTAGGTTTTACTACCAACTACTTAGACGGACGCTCCAGCACCTATTGTACTGATGTTGCTAAAACGACCCTATGCCCTGTGCTCCATATTAATGGAGACGACGTAGAAGCGGTAGTACATGCAATGAATTTCGCCGCAGCTTACCGCCAAAAATTTAAAAAAGACATTTTTATCGACCTACTTTGTTACCGTAAATACGGTCATAATGAAGGAGATGAACCTCGTTTTACACAACCTAAACTGTATCAAAAAATAGCAAAACACCCTAATCCTAGAGAAATTTACAATCAAAAGTTGATGGCTCAAGGCGTGGTAGAAGCCAATATTGTTAAGGAAATGGCTTCTCAGTTCAAAGATTTGTTGGAAATTGATTTGAGTCAAGCTCGAAAAGAAGAAACAACAAGTATGACGCGCTTTATGGAAAAAGAGTGGGCACATATTACAAAATCCAATAAATTAGATTTTGAGTCCTCTCCTGAAACAGGTGTTTCTCGTACTGCTTTAGCAAAAATAGCCAAAGCTTTGTACACAGCTCCACAAGGGAGTCAGCTTTACAAAAAAGCACTGCGTCTTATAAAAGACCGCGACAATATGTTTAATTCCACCGATCGTTTAGATTGGGGAATGGCAGAGTTACTTGCATACGGATCTATTTTGGACGAAGGCAACGAAGTTCGAATGAGCGGTCAGGATGTTGAGCGAGGCACCTTCTCGCATCGTCATGCAATTTTGAGAGATGTAGAAACCGAAGAGCGCATCAATTTATTAAATCATCTTGGAGAAGGGCAAGGGAAGTTTGAGGTATACAACTCCCTATTGTCTGAATATGCAGTATTAGGTTTCGATTACGGTTATGCTATGGCTTCGCCAGATGTATTAACTATTTGGGAAGCTCAATTTGGAGACTTCTCCAATGGTGCTCAAATTCTTATCGATCAATACTTATCGGCTGCAGAAGACAAATGGGAAATTTATAACTCCTTAGTAATGCTCTTGCCACACGGTTACGAGGGCCAAGGTTCCGAGCATTCCAGTGCGCGTTTAGAACGTTACTTAACCTTGTGTGGACAACACAATATGCAAGTGGCTAATGCAACAACTCCCGCAAACTTTTTTCACTTACTGCGTCGTCAGCTCCACAGAAAATTCCGAAAACCCTTAGTGGTCATGAGTCCTAAAAGTTTACTGCGTCACCCAAAATGTGTGTCTTCTGTAAGCGATTTAGTTAGCGGTAAATTTCAAGAAGTAATAGACGATCCTAGCGCAAAAAAATCAGCAGTTAAAAAGTTGGTATTTTGTTCTGGTAAACTTTACTACGAATTACTCGAAGAAAAAGAAAAACGCAAGGCAAACGATGTTGCTTTAGTACGTTTGGAACAACTGTATCCATTCCCTAAAACACAATTAGATGCCCTTGTAGGTAAATACGATAATGCAGAAACCTATGTATGGGCTCAAGAAGAACCCGAAAATATGGGTGCCTGGGGCTTTATACTTAGACATTGGCGTAAACTGCCCCTGCAACTTGTGGCTCGTAGTGTAAGTGCTACTCCAGCCTCTGGTTCTTCCAAGCGTTCTGCCCGCAGGCAGCGCGCTGTTATAGAAGGCGTATTTGAATTGTAAAAGAAATTATGAAGTCAAAAATATACAGCTATGATCGTTGAAATGAATGTTCCATCTCCTGGTGAATCTATCTCTGAAGTAGAGATTGCAACTTGGCTTGTAGCCGACGGAGAATACGTTGAAAAAGATCAAGAGATCTGCGAAATTGATTCTGATAAGGCAACCCTTACACTGGCTGCAGAAGAAAGTGGCGCAATTTCTATTAAAGTTGAGGAAGGCGAAACTGTTGCCATTGGCGACTTAGTTTGCACCATAAATACCGATGCCAAAGGAAGCGCATCTGCCACTGCAACAAAAGCTGAAGCGCCCGTAACTAAAGCTCCTGTTAGCACTGCTTCGGTAAGTGCAACGGCAACTACTTATGCTACCGGAACACCTTCGCCTGCAGCTCGCAAAATGATGGACGAACAAGGCGTAGATCTCGCTCAAGGTTCTGGAAAAGGCGGACGCATTACAAAAGAAGATGTTGTAAAAGCCAAAACAGCTATGGGCAATGGTCCCGGCCCTCGTGGTTCGGAACGTAAAAAAATGTCGGTACTACGTAGAAAGGTAGCCGAGCGTTTGGTTTCGGTTAAAAACGAAACAGCTATGCTTACTACTTTTAACGAGGTAGACATGAAGCCTATAATGGACCTGCGTAAAATTTACAAAGAAGAATTTAAAGAAAAATTTGGAGTAGGATTGGGCTTTATGTCCTTTTTTACCAAAGCTGTTACCCGAGCGTTAAAATTATTTCCCGATGTAAATGCCATGATAGATGGCAAAGAAGTAATCTACTACGACTATGCAGACATCTCCATTGCGGTAAGTTCGCCTAAAGGACTTATGGTTCCGGTAGTGCGCAATGCAGAGTTGTTAGATTTTGCTGGAGTAGAATCGGAAATTAAACGTTTGGCCATAAAAGCACGCGACGGTAAAATTAGTATGGACGATATGCTGGGTGGTACCTTTACCATTACCAACGGTGGTGTATTTGGTTCCATGTTGTCCACACCCATTATAAACCCACCGCAATCGGCCATTTTAGGAATGCACAATATTGTGGAGCGTGCCATGGTTGTAGATGGTCAAATCGTAATTCGTCCTATAATGTACGTGGCTCTTTCTTACGACCACCGTATTATAGACGGACGCGAGTCTGTTGGATTTTTATGTGCCGTAAAAGAAGCTTTAGAAAATCCAGTGGAATTTTTATTGGATGGAGAATCCAATGTGAAAAGTAGTTTAGGACTGTAATTAGTACTCAACTCTTTATAAATACAAAGCCCCATCATTTTTTGATGGGGCTTTTTTTATTCTGAAATAATTTGTAGTATTGTATTAATCTAATTAATTATATATTATAAATTATAAGAAGCATGAAACATCAATTATTTAAATGTACACTTTTCTTGGCAGGAATTCTTTCTTTTACTAGCTGTACCAAAGACCCAGCATCTCTTACATTAGCCAAGCCTGTAGAGCCCACTATTGCCCTTAAAAGTTTTCCAACCTTCCCCACTTTTGCTGTTCATATTCTCGAAAGAGAATTTTTAAACCAAAAAGCACTCGACAGCGAACGTGTTGCTACACTTAGTTTAAACGAATACATAGAAGCAAGGCTCTTAGAGCTGGGTAAATCTGTAAAAAAAGTACGATTAAGCTATAAACAA
>CAWVTK010000058.1:0-11980 GCA_963933205.1 uncultured Flavobacteriales bacterium | reverse complement strand
TTCTAAAACAGAATCCAAATCAAAAAAAGTGCTTATATGATCATATGAATCACGATATAACGGTCTGGGAAACGATAATGAATCATACGAAAAATCTCCTGCAGCTACTCCGTAACCGTATAATTTATGAAACTCTTTAAATGTGTTTGGGAATTCATTAAAAAAAAGCAACCTATACTCATCTTTATCCTCTTCAGAAATGGATTTTACATACAGTTCTTTTAATCTTTCAGACTTTCTAATAATTTCTTCAGAACTAACTAAATCTATATTTTGCCCGAATAAACAAAATGGACTTGAAACTAATATGACTAACAATATATTTCTAATAATCATAACCTAAAAATTAATTAATATCTACAAATTAAGGATTAAGAATCATTATTTTGTTAAGATTCCGTGCTTTCAAAATTTTAAACATATCGCCACTATTCGATATTGAATTTACACCTACAGACATACCTGGAAGAAGACATCCTATTGTATCTTTTGGACCATTAGCAGTATGAATCAAAATGCTCCTACCTCTTGGCACTTGACTGTTATACAATCTATAAACATTTTTAAATCTATCTCCACTAAAAGATGCTACATTTGGAGAGGGTTGGCTAGGTAATACATTTTTGTAACTATAATCTTCGTGCGCGCCATTCACATTAATTTGACCAATAGTAATGTAATTATGACCAAAAAAATGAATACCCTCAGAATTAAACCTCTAGTGTGTTTTTTCATTGTCTATTTAGTTATCCTCCATTTATAATGAAAACAGTTATGCAGTGCCTAAAAAAAGCAGCTTTTTATTTTACACTAAACTGAGGAGGACAATCGAAATTATATGTTGAATTTCTTACAAAAATAAACTAGTAATCTATATAGCTAAATTGTATACTAATATACGGATTAATTTAATAAACAAAGCCTTAACAGAAATCAAAAAGAAAACACTAAACTATTTGTTTGCTTACTATTATAAGCCCGAGTTCATGTTAAAAATAGGCAGGTACATGGCCACTAAAATAAGTGCTACAATTAAGCCTAAACCAATAATAACCAAAGGCTCTAAAAGCTCGCGCATTAATTTGGATCGGTAGGTAAGTTCCTGAGCATATTGCAGGGCAATTCGGTTAAACACTAACGCAAGGCTATTGCTTTGTTCGGCTACTTTTAAGAGTGCTCTAAAACGCAAATCAAACAAGGCTTCCTTTTGCAGACCTTGGCTTAGATGGCCGCCTTTTTCAATTTCGTTTTTTGCCTTGCTAAGTGCCTCGTTTAAAGGAATAAACAAAATCATTTGGTTTACCAGGTCTAGTGCTTGTAGTATGGGCACCTTTGCTTTAAGAAGTAAGTACATGGCTCGGGCAAAACGCCCTAGGTAAACCAGGCGTATTAAGGGCCCTACAATGGGTGTTTTTAAAAGTGTTTGGCTAAGCATACGCCTTACTTTGTAGTATCTTTTTAGGTACATACCTCCCAAAATCAAAAGGCATGTTCCCAGCACTAAAGCGCCTGTATTTTCTCTTAAAAATTCCGAAACACCAATCAGAGTTTGCGTAATGGCCGGCAACTCTCCTCCCATTCTCTTAAAAATATCTTCGAACATGGGAATTAAAAAATTCAGCATAAAAAGAATTACGCCCAAGGCTACCACTAAAACCAAGGCAGGGTATGATAAGGCACTTAGCACTTCCTTGTTTAGTTTTATTCTGCTGGTGTAGTAATTGGATAAGTCTTGGAGTACCTCGGTTAAACTCCCGGTTTCCTCGCCAATTTTTATGGAGGTAATGTCGTAGGGCTTAAATGCTTTGGAGTTTTGTAGCGAGGTGGAAAGTTCTAATCCATTTAGTAAGCTATTCATAAGATGGCTCAGCAGCTGGCGTTCCTCTTTCTTTTTTACGTTTTCGGCCAGCACCTCCAAGGCGGCAATAATACTGAGTCCGGCAGTAGTTAGGGCAAACAGTTCTCTGTAAAAAGATTCGAAAAAGCTTAATTTAATTCGGCTTTTACTGGAGCTTAATTCTATGGAAAGTAAATTGTTAAGCAGCAAAAAAGGGCTTTTGCTTGGGCGCTTAATTTTGGCTCTTTTTTTTAATTTGATTGGCGTTTTCATTTTACATTTACTTTGTTGGGTAGTCCATAATTTGAGCTACTTGTATTTTTAACACTTCTTGCGCTCCAAATTCTAAAAGCAAATACTTACGCTTACAATTACTGGCGGTAGCATTTGTGTTGTAAGATGAAAATTGGGCTTCTTGCAGCTCAAAATAATCGGTTTGGTTTTGGGCGGTCCGCGCTAATTGCACTCCGTTGGATGTATACACTACGGTACCCTGGTTTTGGTAAAATGTAAGTTCCTGAGCAGAGTTCATTTCCCATGTATAGCTTCTGTGCGCATCTCTTAACAACGCGTCTTTAAGGCTTAAAAACTGTAATTGAAGGTTCATTTCGTTTTTTTGCAATACAAACTGCTGGCTTACCAAGTGGTAACATGTATACGAAAAGCCAATTACCAACATGGAAATGAGCATGCCCACCAGCAACTCTACTAAGGTAAAGGCTTTTAATTGTATTGTTTTTTTATTCTCCAGAAACATACCTGTATTCATTTTGTTGGTAAACTTCTCTGCCGTCTTTTAGGGCGCTGTACTCAATTAACAGTAAGTTTTTATTGAGCAAACGTACGCTTCGGCTCAGTTCTATTTCGGTATTCGTACTGTTTAACAATAGCTTGCCTGGTTCAAAATCGAATTGTGCTAAATCTTCTGTTATGTAGTGCTGTATAAGTAGTTTATTTTGGATGTGGTATTTGGAATTGAATTCCACAAAAACTTTTATGCAAACCATAAAAACAAGTAAAATGAGGAGCATCGCAACGATACTCTCTATTAAGGAAAAAGCTTGTACCGATTTGTTTTTTAGTGAAGCCATTGCAGTATTTTAAAGTTTTGCGCTTTATGTGGCAGCGTAAACAAGTACTCTTCGGGCAGTTGTACTGGGTTTATATAGGCGTTTAATAAGGCGCTTTGGTAAAGGGTTCCTCTGGTTTTCAAAATCATTTTATCTACCACAGCCGTTCCGTATATTTTAGCCCGATTTGCCAGCACAGCATTCCGAATATACAGCTCACCGTAAAGAGTGCTTTCCTTGGCTAATCGTACATCTACCTGCGAGTTGGTGCCTAAATTTTTTCCTATAAACTTGAGTACGCCCGACACACTTGCTTTAGGTGCGCATTCAAGATAAGCAGGCTTGTTTTTTTCTTCTACCACAAGCGATGAGGGATAAGACAAAACCACGCCTTCGCCAAGCAATAGAGTATCGCTTGCATAAACATGCACCCTATACTCGCTCGCATTTTCAAATACAACAGTGGGCGCTTTTAAAGAAACGTGGTCTAAGCTTACTCCTTCTTTTACGTGTATGCTGCTGTCGGATTCGAGTAAGATGTTTCCGCTTAAAGAAATATTTTGCAGTTGTATAGCTTGCAAAGAGTGGTGCCGTAAAACAGGTGCATTAAAGGAATTGTGTTGAGAATTTAATGCAGTCATTTCGGTACTTGTATGGGTTTGTGAGCTCAAAAAATTGTTTTTCACCAAATCCATATTTAAGGTGTCAGTATATTGCTCGGAGTAGCTTCCGCTGTAACCAATGGTGTTGATGTAAATTTTTTCTATTCCTCTTTTAGGGTAAACACATTGGCCTGTAATTAAGGTTGCACCGCTAAGATTTAAGGGTTTGTTGTAGTCTTTTAATTGCAAACCGTAGCGGTTATTTATTGGAATGCTTGCTGCTATTAAAAAATCAAAGCTCAAGGTGTCGGCTCGGTTTGTTGCCAATAATTTTATTTTTTGATACTGTCCTAAATACTTTTTTTCGTAGTAAAAAAGAAGTCCCTCTAGGTAGGGTATTTCGGCAAACTGCTCTTGGTGCTTTGTTTCAAATCCTTTAAACAGAAGGTACTCTATAGCAGACTGGCTTTGCTCTTGCAAACGAATGCGTGCGCCTAAACGCTGCACTTGTTTGTTGTGAATGCCTTGGAGCGTTAGAAAGAAAAACACACACATAGTCATCAACATTACAATAAACAAAGCATAGAGTAATGCGCCTGCTTTTACCTTTTTCCTATTTGTAAATCGTTTTTTCAATGTCTTTATAACTAACTATTACAGAGTCTGGTGTGCTGTTTATAAGACGAATATCTTCGCGCTCCTGACTTTTCTTAAAAAAGAAATCGCTGCCGTCTATGTTTAAAATGGCAATTCCTTTTGTGCTGTTTGCGTTTTTAACCAATCCTAAGAAATTAATTTTAGGCCACTTTATTCGCACATTTTTTGTGTTCAATTTTCTCGAAACATCCTTCTCTACTTTGGGAATGCTTTGTTGTAGTTGTATTCCGTGTAGTCCAAAAGGATCTTTATAATCTAAGAACAATTCAAAGCTGTCTCTTTTAAGTATTTCAATTTGATCGAAATGAAGGCTTTGCGTTGGCTTTTTTAAGGTATGTTCGGTATTTTTAAAGAACAAACGGTAGCAAATTAAACCCCATATAAAGAGTACAATTGGCCCGAGAAAAAAAACTATTTTAGAATTCTCTTTTTTCATTCGCTTATGGTTAGTTCTCTAAATGGAGCCGCTTCACTTTGATTGCCCGCTAGGTCTATTGAGTAAACTGTCCAAAAATAATGTCCTGTATCCAAGGGTAACTCTAAATTGTTTATGCCCTGAGCTATGGTATAGGGGTTTCCTAAAAAACTGGAATCTTGACTTACAAAAAGCTTGTCTTCTAAAGCGGAGCTTTCAATCGAGCTGATTTCACTCGTCCAAGTAAAATCATACAGTCCCTCGGTATTTTCTGTAAGGAGTGCATTGTTTGCTGGACTAAGTAGTTGTGGGATTTGTGGCAACTGTGTATCCAATATTATTTTTCTGCTCGTGTAAGGAGTTCGTGTATTCGATACTGTATTTACGGCCCTTACCTTCCAGTAGTACACTCCGTCTTGACTAAAAGTATACGATTGTTGTGTGTTTTCGGTTTCGTAAACTGAAAATTCGAGGGCGCCAAACGCTGTACTACGGTGAATGCTAAAATCGTAATAGTTTGCGCTGTATATGGCATCCCAGTAAAATTCTTGAGCCAAACTATTGCTTGCAAAATTGGCTTCTGGCTCGGCTAAAACTACCGCTTGTCCTGTTAGGTCTAGGCTGCTGTCTATACTCAAAGAGTAGGTCGTATAAGCTGTTTGAGAATTACTATTTAAACCCGCTACACGCCATTCAAAAGCTCCTGGGTACAAACTAAATTCAAACTGATTGTCGCTTATAAGGGTATCTAAAAGCAATGCATTGGCTTGGCTAAAAGTTGGCTCCACTACTTGTAAGTTGTATGCTGTAGCATCCACCAGTGTTTCCCACCAAAAAGTAACCGCGCTGTTTATAGATTGCGTACTGTCTGAGGGTGCATTTAAAACCATCGTTTTATCCGAGAGGTCTTCTTCAAACACATCTACGCAAGAAAAAAAGTGGGTACTTATTAAAGTCCATAAGAGTAGTTTAATTTTCATTTTGCTTGTTTTTTTGTGTGGTTTGCAAATACAATGAAGCTACTAGAGATTTTGTTTTCGCTTTTTTATCTTCCTTCATATTAAAATCCACACTAATTAATTTTCCGAGTGGCTCTTTTACTTCTATATGATGAATGAGTTGAACCAAATGTGCATAGCTGCCACTTATTTCTATAGTATACGTATCTACACTATAGCTTTGAAATTGATGCTGATCGGGTTCCTTATACGATTTTAACACGGTTGTATACTTGGTGCACAGCTCGTTAATTCGTCCAATTAAATAGCTCTGAAAACTGTCTATTTTAAAATCGCCCCCAATTAACTTATCTAAGGCCTGCATTTGTTTTTTAAGTGCATTGTTTTGTTCATTTAAGGAGTTTACAGCTTCTATTTTTGTACTGTTAAGTTGGTACAAATGGTATTGCTTTAGGCTTTTAACAAAGGCAACTTTATAAGCCAAAAACGAAAACATAATTAAGCCTAGGTAAAGTAATTTAAGTTGTAAAATCTTGCTTATGTTTTTCATTTTACTCTGGCTTATGTAATAGGATGCTTATGGAAAAAGTGATTTGCTGATTCAATTTATCCTCGTCAAATTGTTGCACATTTATTTGTTTTACCCAAGCGCATCTATTCAGTGCCTCGGTCCAAGTTTTAAACAAATTATTTTCTTTTAAAAACCCGCTAATCTGAATGAGCTGATCGTTTATGGTAAAAGCGCCCGTTCGCCTGTTTTTATTTAAAGGAAAAACATTGAGCTGTGTAAGAGTAATACCGTTGGGCAGCAAGCGAGCTATCTCGTCTGCATAAAAAGAGAATTTAGAGCTTTTATCGAGCTGGTTTAAATTTACATACTCTCTACGTTCCCGAAAAATAGCTTGCAAATTTGCATGCGCTTTTATGGCAGACTGATTTAGCGTAACAAATTGTTGGTTTTTTGAATTTAGCTGGTAGTACTGCTCAAAAACAAAATAATTTGCCAGTAAGAGCAGCAGCACAATACTACCAAAACGAAGGAGTATTTGCTTTATCTTTTTGGATGCTTGGAATTCGTCTCTGCTCAAACGGACTCGATCGGGTAAAGAATTTTGGCCAGTAAGCACTTTTAAAACCGCAGCAAACGATGCGAGGTTTTTTGCCTCTACTCCCAGCACTTCAGAATACGGTTTTTCGGATTCCAAATAGCGTAATTCTTGTGGTTCTTGGTCGGAAAAATACAAGAATCCAATTTGCAGGGGCAATGTTTCCAAATAGGGAGCTAAAGCGGCTAAGGAGAATTCATCTAAAGAAAGACCTATTACAGGATGCTTGGCTTTGGAAAATCGATCCAAAAACTTATGGAGTACATCTTTTCTTATAACAGCGCTGCAAATTGTTTTGCCAGACTCCAGTCGGTCTATCCAAAAATCATCCCCGCTAAACTGAGTTTCAAAATCGGTCAATTCATTTGCAATGGTTCGGGTCATTATCTTAGCACCTCTTAAATTTAATGCTATAGGAATACCTGGCGATTGCTCGGCCAATAGCAGGTCTAAGTCGTCAACATCGTTTGTGGAATCCCAGGATTTAAGAATTTCGACTTGGTTGTTAGTAAGCTGAGCTAAAACCAAATTGTACCGAAACGCACCGTCTTCTAAAAAACGTAAGGAAAGTCCTAGTATTTGATATGTAGAATGATAAATAGCCATTTACTTTAAAATGGTAGGCTTAATAAAAATATTCAATTTCGAGCTGTGTTTTGTATTATTTCGTTTTGAAAACAACCATTTTAAAACCGGAATCCTAGAAAGAAAAGGCACACCGGAACCCGTATCGGTTTTTTTGTTCTCCTCCAAACCACCCAATAAAACCATTTCTTTATTTTGCACTCTAACTAAGGATTTAAAATCTCTTGAAACAGTTCCAGGAGGTGCGTCAGGAGCTATTCTGGCTGTAAAGTCCGATTGGGTAAAGGTTACTTCTAAGGTTACACTTTCGTCTTCCGAAACATTTGGTTTTATGGTAATGGTCATGTTGGCGTCTACAGATTTCCACCTTCGTGTTTGTTGGCTTTGTGGGTTTTGAGTTCCAATAATATTATTGGTTTCCTCTACATAGTATTCTTTGTTCCCTAAGGTCATGGAAGCTTCGTGGCCGTTAAGAGTAGAGAGTACAGGTGTGGAGCGTACATCTAATATTCCGTTTTGTTCTAAAAAACTAATGTCCATGTAAAAATTATCGGTAACAGGTCCTAAGTTTAAAGCCCCAAAACCTTTAAATGCCTTTATGAGTTTGTTTACAGAACTGGCACCAAACTTATAATCTACGCTAGGGTATATAGAGCCCGAAGAACTGCTTGGCTCTTGAGCTAAACCAAACTCAATTCCAGACTCCAGGCCTTCGTCGTTGCTGTAATCTACAATCATCAGCTCAATCATTACCATTGTTACAGGCTGGTCTATTTGAGCTAAAAAATGTTCAATTTCTTTAATATTAGGAGCCGACCCGCTTAAAATCAAGCCATTTAATTCTATAAACTCCTTAACCTCTACTTCTTTAAGTAGATTTTTTGGAATGTAACTTTGCACTTCTTCGCAGTTTCTGTGTTTTAACTTGTAAAAGGTTAATTGCCGTAAAGATTCGGCATCTCTTTTTCCAAACAGATATACGCCTTGATTTTCAGTCCAAGTAAACTCAGTATTGCTGAACAAACCAGAAAGTAGGGTTTCATAGTCCAGGGAATCTACAGCCAAAGTAACTTTTTCACTAATTTCGGAATAGAAAAAATAATCAACCTTTGCCTTCTCAGAAATTTCAATCAACAAAGGCTCTAGGTCTACTTGGTCTGCGTTCAAACTAATTTCGTCGCTGTTTTTAACCCTTAGATCATACCTACCCGAAGCTCGGTTTTTATTGGATTTCTTGGAACTTGCAGATTTTTTAGGTTCGGCACTTAGTATAAAAAGGCCTTCTTGCGTATGTTCGTATTTAAGGGCATTAGAAAAAGCTAAGTTTTCTAATGCAGAGCTTAAGGGCAATTCTTTTACAAACCCACTTACTGGCAGGTCCGAAAGTCCAGGCGAAAGAATAATGTTTTTACCAGACAGTACAATTATTTTTTTTATTACCTGACTTAAAGAGTCCTTTTTAAGATCAAAACTCAGTAGTTTTTTATGCGAATTGTACTGAATAGAAATGAGCTTTGGTTGGTAGACAACCGGGGCTTTATGATTTTTAATGTACAGAATTGTTCCGGTAAATTCTATGGTTAAGCTGTAGTTTCTGCACAAAAAAACCAGGACATCTTTGGTGCTTACATTGCTAAAATTATTAACCACGCTGGCCTTAATTTTCGGGTCAATACTCAGGTTAATCTCACTGTTTGTTGCAATGGCTCGGATTAGTTCATTTAAAGAAACATTGCTTACCGATAGGTCTACTTGTCTATTAAAACCTGGCTCTATTAAACTTAAGGAGTCTAGTTGTTTAGACAACAGTTCAAAACGGTCTGGCACAAATTCTTGCGCACAGAGTTTTAAGGGGTAAAAGCTAAATGCAAGTAGGAACAAACAAATCGTAAGTCTTATGCTTTTTTTAATTTCATCCTGTGTCTTTGCTTGCATATCTTTAATCTATAATAATATTTAAAACCTCATTTGTACTTGTTTTTCCTTCTTTGAGTAAAGCCAGTGCCTTGTCTTTTAAAAACTGCACTTTTTGGAGCAACAATAGTTTGTTTACTTCTTGCATGGGAGCTCCAATAACAGACCGTATTTCATCGTTTATAGTAATGAGCTCGTATATCGCTTTCCTCCCTTTAAAGCCGGTGTAATGACAAAGCTCACATCCTACATTTGTATAAAATAGTGTTTCAGAAAGTTGATTTTTTAACGCATTGGGCAGCTGTGCCAATTCGGGCAGTTCCTTTTGCTTGCAATTTTCGCAAAGCAAACGCACCAATCGTTGAGCAATAACCATTTTAAGGGTGCCCGAGATGATGTATTCTGGCACGCCCATATCTGCCAAACGAGATACGATGCCCCAGGCCGAATTTGTATGTATGGTAGACAAAACTAAATGCCCAGTAAGGGAAGCGCGCATAGCCATTTGAGCAGTATCTGCATCGCGAATTTCGCCAACCATAATAACATCCGGATCTTGACGAAGAAAAGAACGCAATGCACTTGAAAATGTTAAACCGATGCTTTCCTTTAATTGCACCTGATTGATGCCTTCTAGGGTATATTCTACCGGATCTTCGATGGTAATGATATTGCAGGTTTCCTTGTTTAAAATTTTTAAAGAACTGTACAGAGTGGTTGTTTTTCCAGAACCGGTAGGGCCACTAAGCAGTATTAAACCATTGGGTTTGTTTATGCCGCTTAAAAATGCTTGCTTTTGTATGGAATCAAAGCCCAATTGATCTAAGTTTAATTCTCCTGCATTTTTCATTAACAGTCGGAGTACTGCTTTTTCGCCGTATTTGGTAGGCAATACAGAAACTCGTATATCAACCGTATCACTCCCTATGTATAGAGTCATTCGTCCATCCTGTGGCAATCTTTTTTCTGCTATATCTAAGTTAGATCGGATTTTAATTTTGTTAATTAAGCTGGTGTAATTTTCGTTCTTAATGTGGTACTTGTCAACCAGTTTTCCATCAATTCTTAAGCGAACTCTGCTTAAATTCTCGTAACGCTCAAAATGTATATCGCTAGATTCTACTCGTTTTGCTTCAATAATAATATTTTCCAATTCATCCTCACTTCCACTAATGTTTTTGGCTTTGTTTTGTGCTAAATAATAGCTCTTAGAGAGCAGTTGTTTTAGGGCTGATTCCTCTAGGAGTGTTGTGTGTATTTTGGCGCCCAACAAAAGCTCTAGCTCAAGTTTAATATGAGTATAATTTCGGCTTTTAGCTCCGTAAAAAGAAATTGCATTTTCCGCTTCGTTTTGTGCAAAAGGAATGAGCATGTACTGCCAAGCTTGCTCTGCTTTTAAAAGCTGTAAACACTTAGGTGTGATTTTTTCGAAAAGTTCCATTACAGTACAAAGTTTAGTAAATACAGGTCCGAAAAGAGATCTAAGGAAAAACGGTCTGCAAGGATGAGTAGCAGAACAAAAGGAATAGACAATAAACTAACCAGAGGAATACTTTTAGATTCTATCTTTTTATATCGAATTAAAAAGAAAGAAGCCGCAAGTGCTGTACTTAAAGAGAATAAAAGAAAAACAACGAAGTTGTAGGTAGAAAAAGAAAGGCCAAGTAAGCTGATAAACAGAACATCCCCAAGACCCAAATACCGATTTATTATAGGTTCTACCATCTTATTTCGATAACTAAAATACATTTTTAGAAGCAGCAGTTCTACTACAAACACAAGAGTGTTTAAAAGCCAAAACTCCAGTATTTTTAAAGGCGATTCTAACAACACAAAACTTCTGCAAAACAAAAGCACAGCCATTGCAAGCAATATATATAAGCTCACTTCTCTATTTTTGGCATCTTCTAAAAACAACAATGCTAAACAGATCACTATAAAAAAATCTAAAAGCCACAACATTAGTCTGGGCTTGTTTCTAGCAGTTCTTTCCTTTCGTTTATTTGCCAAACATTGTATACACCGTCGTTGTCAAAATCTACCACAGAAGTTGCTTTAGCTACATAAGTACCTGCATTTAAAAGCTCTACGGTTAATAGGTAATTTGCGCCACCGCCTTCGGTAATTAGCTCCTCTTGTTGGTATCCAATTGCTTGTAAATCATTTGTGTATTTTGAATACATATAAAAATGAGATTTTTCTAAATTGTAGATGTGTTCTAAATGAATTTTAGCTTCGGTACTTTTCGCTTTTGAGATTAAGGGCATTAAGTTAGGTAGCGCCAGTAAAACTAAAATTCCGATAATGACCAGTACGATCATTAGTTCTGCGAGTGTAAAAGCCTGTATTTTTTTATTCATACTCTTTTATTTATAGAGGGTTTTAGGAATCTAAGCATCCTCGATTATTGAAATTTATTATTGAAATTTGTATTTAAAGATGTGTTTTGGTTTGTTTAAATTTAATTTAACTCACTATTTAATCTATACAATTAGTTTTGATTTGATTTTTAAGAAGAAAGCAAACTTTTATTTCTAGTAAAAAAACAGCCTGAAATGTTTTAAAAAAGTAGTTGCTCTGTTTTAATTTTTTTTCCTGCTTGGTATACTCCTACAAACCTATACTATTCAGTAGTCTCAAACAATAGGTGATATCACTCATATTTAAATATTTAGCCCTAGTTCATACCTTACAAAAACAAATCTAAAGACAATAGGATTTTTAAAGCTTACTTATAAATAAGTTAAATTTAAAGCAGCACAAAACTTACCCAAAAGCATTAAATTGATAGGTATATCAGTCCTAATATCTTAATCTAGGTTAATGTTTAGCTAC
>CAWVTK010000057.1:0-12117 GCA_963933205.1 uncultured Flavobacteriales bacterium | reverse complement strand
GCTTTTATGGTGATGGGACTAGAAGCTAGTAAAAACTTCTTAAAAAACCGAAACGATATAGAGGCACTGTTCATTTACACAGACCCTAAAGAAAACTGGCAGGTATACCAAACAAAAGGTTTTGAAGACATCACTGTTTACAGTAGCAACTAAAACATATCAATACCTTAACATAAAATTGTGTTGAGGTTAAAAGGACTTCATAAAAAAACAACATCTAAATTACAAAGATGAAAATAGTATTTGCCACGAATAATCCGAACAAGTTAAAGGAAATAAAAAACTTAATGCCAAAGGGTATAGAAATCGTAAGTCTGCAAGAAATAGGCTGTACGGAAGACATACCAGAAACTGGAGACACCTTAGAGGCCAATGCCCTTGAGAAAGCACACTACCTAAAAAAACACTACGGATACGACTGTTTTGCCGACGATTCAGGCTTAGAAGTAGAAGCCTTAAATGGTGCGCCAGGGGTTTACTCTGCACGTTACGCCGGAGCACAAAGATCTGCCTTAGCTAATATGACGAAACTTATTGAAGAACTGAAAGACAAAACCAATAGAAAGGCAAAATTTAGAACAGTTGTAGCCTTACTTCTAAATGGAGAAGAACATCTCTTTGAGGGACTTGTTACTGGTACAATTAGCAAAATTAAACACGGAACAGATGGCTTTGGCTACGATCCTATTTTTTTTCCAGATGAGCATACCAAAAGTTTTGCTCAAATGAGTTTAAGCGAAAAAGGTCTTATAAGCCATAGAGGAATTGCCGTTCGGAAATTAATTGACTTTTTAACTCAAATTAAAGTATAGTAATTCATAAAACAATTTAGCTGTATAAAAATTTAAATCTTGACAGCTTTAAAAATCTCATTAACAAAATGAAGGTAATTGCCTTCTAAATTGTTAATATCTTAAAGGTTCAAAAAAGGGGTGTTTTCAAAACATCTTTTATATTTGAAACACTTCAAAGAAAAAGAATTATCCATGGGAAATTTCATTGTATCGGCACGAAAATACAGACCGCAAACCTTCGACACCGTTGTAGGACAGCTCTCTATAACCAATACTTTGAAAAATGCGATTGTTAACGACCATTTAGCACAAGCTTTCTTGTTTTGTGGCCCACGTGGAGTTGGTAAAACAACCTGTGCTCGTATTTTAGCTAAAACAATAAACTGCTTTAACATAAGCGAAAAAACAGAAGCATGCAACCAGTGTGAGTCTTGTACCTCCTTTAACGAGCAACATTCTTTTAACATTCACGAGCTCGATGCAGCTTCGAATAACTCGGTAGAGGATATTCGTAATTTGGTAGATCAAGTACGGATACCACCACAAGTTGGAGATCGAAAAATCTATATTATCGATGAGGTACATATGTTGTCTCAAGCAGCTTTTAATGCCTTTTTAAAGACATTAGAAGAGCCCCCAGCACATGCTATATTCATTTTAGCTACTACCGAGAAGCATAAAATAATTCCAACCATTCTATCGCGCTGTCAGATATTCGACTTTAAAAGAATTCAGGTAGAAGATGTAGCGACACATCTAGCAGAAATATGCGCAAAAGAAAACATCGAATATGAAGCTGACGCACTTCATATTATAGGACAAAAAGCTGACGGTGCATTAAGAGACGGACTTTCTATATTTGATAGAATGGTTAGTTTTAATCAGGCAAAAATCACCTATAAAGACACGCTTGAAAATCTAAATATTCTCGATTACGATTATTACTTTAAAGTGGTAGATCAAGCTTTAAAACAAGACATACCCTCTTCCCTACTCACTTTTAACGAGATCCTTAAAAAAGGATTTGATGGGCATAATTTTATGAATGGTTTAGCAGAACACTTGCGTAATGTAATGGTTTGTAAAAACCCGCAAACTGTAGAGCTTTTAGAAGTAGGAACTACAATTAAAACAAAATACATAGAACAGTCTCAAACCTGTCATCAAGATTTTATTTTAGCTGCGCTCGAAATTTGCAACGAATGCGATGTAAACTATAAGTCCAGTAGAAATCAACGACTGCTTATAGAGTTAGGCCTAATGCAAATCTGTTCTCTATCTTCCGAAGGAGGACTAAAAAAAAAACGCCGTAAATCATTCATATTAAGTCATTCGTCTTTTATAAAGACAGATTCCGCTAATGCACCTAATGCGGAAATAAGAAGCGTAAAAGAACAAATTAATAAAACACATACACAAAACCCTGTTTCGATTGAGCCTGCAAAAGCTCAAAATACTATTCTTAAAAAAGCCAATCCTGCCTTTATAAACAAAATAAAAAAAGGAGGCATTTCTGGTCTCTCTATCAATAAGTTTCTAAACAAAAAAGAAGAAGACAAAGGAGAAGAAGAATATGTTGTTGCTACAGGAGAAGCCCGTTCAGACTTTCATCAAGATCAATTAAACCCTCTTTGGATAGAGTTTGCTAAAACCATTGAAGCAAAGGGTAAAGTTTCCCTGTTTCGTTTGTTTTCCGATCAATTCCCGAAAATTGATGCCGATTATTTACTGCATTTCCCTGTAGAAAGTCAAGCATTAGCTGATGATATGCAGATTGAAAAACCTGAACTTCTTTCCTTTTTGCGTAAAAAACTCAACAACTTTGGTATTAAAATAGACTTCCCACTCATAGAAATTGAACATACAAAAATGCTTTATACACCGCAAGATAAGTACAAGCATATGGTTGAGAAAAATAAGCAATTGATTTACTTAAAAAAAACACTTGATCTTGACCTACTTTAAGTAAACCACGCAATCCTTACATCTAAAAACAACTGTTTTACAGAGTAAAAAAAATATGGAATTGTTTGAAAACGAATATGATAAGTCTAAAAACTTACTCTCTGTAGACGGTACCGTACATTATTTTGGTTCAATTTTAAACGAAACCCAAGCATCAAACTACCAAGCACTTTTACAAAATACGATTGAGTGGCGGAACGATGAGCTCATGCTATTTGGTAAAAAAATAACAACCAAAAGGAAGGTAGCTTGGTATGGATCTAAACCATTTAAATATTCCTATTCCAATACAACCAAAATGGCTTTACCATGGACCGCAGAGCTCCTGGAGCTTAAAAAACTAATTGAAAAGATTACCAACGAAAGCTTTAATTCTTGTTTACTAAACTTTTACCACAACGGAAACGAAGGTATGGGCTGGCACAGCGATGCAGAAAAGGAATTACAAAAAGAGGGTGCCATCGCATCTATAAGTTTGGGAGCCGAACGTAAGTTTGTTTTTAAACACCGAAACACGAAAGAAAAGGTAACCATTGTCCTAAAGCACGGAAGTCTTTTAATTATGAAAAACCAAACGCAAAACTTTTGGCTGCATTGCTTACCTCCTTCTAAAAAAATTCTTGTACCCAGAATAAATTTAACTTTTAGAACTATAGAAGAATGGGTTAAATAAGTAAATGCACTGTAAATAATTTGCATTTTATTGCATACATTTATAATGAAATTTAAAATAAAACAAGCAGACAACAAAATTCATTATTCTATTTCTCCTCTAAAAAATCATTATGTTTCAAAAAATACTTTGCACATTAATTTTCACTTCACTAATAAGCCCACAAATGCTATTTAACTTCAATAAAAAAGCGGACATTAAAAATTGGATTGTTGTAGATGATGGAGTTATGGGGGGACGATCTTCTGGCGAATTTAGCTTAAACACCGATGGCTTTGGAGTATTTGAAGGAACTATTTCTCTAGAAAATAACGGAGGTTTTTCTTCGCTACGTTACTCTACCGAAAAAATAGACGTTAAAGAATTTTCCAAAATTAGTATTAAACTTAAAGGCGACGGTAAAAATTATCAGCTTAGAATTAAAGGAGATTCCAACGACTACCACTCGTATATTATGCCCTTTGAGACTTCTGGTGAATGGCAAGAAATAGAAATTTCTCTTAAAGATATGTACCCCTCCTTTAGAGGAAGAATATTAGATAAACCAAATTTTGAGCATAATTACCTAAAAGAACTTACCTTTTTAATAGGAAACAAAAAGAGGGAAAACTTTAAATTATACATTGATAAAATTGAATTAAAATAATAAACCGAACAACACATGTAGTACCATAAGTTTATACATTTATGCTTTCTACATCTCTTTTAATTGGATTGATTTCAATTTTACACTCTTTGTTTAAAATTGCAACTATTGTATAACGTAATAACACTATCTAGTAATTGTATTTATTATAGGGTGTTTACAATAGTACTAAATTGATGTAATAATGAGCATAAAAAAATATTTTTACGTTAATAAGTAGGAATCTTTGATTTGCTTATTCTCAAAAACACCCAAGGGTTCTATTAAACAAGGAGTCTGTCATTTTTTTAACCATAAAACTAGTATTTTAAATTAATTGCAACATTAAAAACCTTTTGGTTAAATGCTTCAGCTAAAGTTTACTAATATTGCGACAGTGCAAGTTTATCTATTTATACTGATACACTACTGCCACAATTTAATCTCTCAATTAAGCAATAATGAACGATCACAAAGAAAAACCATCCGCAGAAGCCAAAGCTCTTTCTCTTTTTTTAATGGCATACAAAGCAGCAAACCCAAGCTATAAAGAAAAATCTAAACGTATTAATAAGCAGTGGGATCTTGTAAGAGAAGACAAATTAAGCCGTTCGGACTATATGGAAGAAGTGCAAAGTATGTTAAGCTCATTTGGAGGCTATTCTAAAGTGGTAGAAAAAACTGTTAAACATTATATTGATACAACAGGAGAATGGAAATTACGTGGAGACGACACATATTGTATAGATGCAAAAAAAGTTGCGGAAATCCTTTTAAAAAAGAAATGAAAATTTCATAATTAAACACCATAAAATCATACAGTTAATGTGCATTGCAATAATCTCTTTTAGTTGAACACATTAATTTATACTTGTAAATGATAAACTGATAAAACAGCAATAATACGCAGCTGATAATTAAAAACTAAATCAATATTTTAGCATTTTCGATTAAAATTGGACATCAACAAGTAGCAAAGCATAACCAAGAGTATTGAAAATGATACCAATGAAAAACCCAATTATACTCCTATGCAGTTTATGTATTGTGAGCATCTTTTTATTTTGCAGTGTCTTCAAATTGCTTCAAAACAAAACTATTTACAGCCATACAATTGGATTAGTTTCTAAAAATTACGAAAGAACTGGTGATTGGAATTCGCATAAGATTACAAAGGTAAGCAAACCTTATATAAAGGTAGAAAATGATGTTTACTTGCACTGGGATGCAGCTATATACAATTGTATTAAGGAACACAATTACTCAGCAGACGAATCTTGTTTCAGTAAAGTTCGAGCTGCCTTTTTTCCACTTTTCCCTGTACTATGGAAAGTCACATCTGCATCGCCTATTGCAATTTCTGTACTAAATTACCTGTTATTTATTACTGCTCTCCTTTTATTACTGATACGTCTGTTGCCAAACAATTTGTATGTAAGAACCACAACTTTTATTCTGTTTGCAACACTTCCTACAAACGTAATTTACATGATACCCTATTCCGAAAGTTTGTTTATGCTCTGCATGACTATTGCGGCAATAGGTATTCTAGATAATAAATACAAATTGTATTTTATAGGAGCTTTACTACTCGCTATGGTAAGGCCTGCAACCGTTTTTGTATGGCTAGCAATTATTGCAACAGAAGGGGTTTTTCTTTGTAAGGAAAGAAACGTTAGACAATCCTTAACGAAGCTTACATTAAAATCATTACCATTTCTTTTAGGATATCTTATGGTCTTTGCATATCAAAGAAGCTCCTCAGGTTTATGGACCTCATTTATAGATGCTCAGCAATATTGGTCTGGAGGTTTTCAAAAATTAAATCAAATAACCGACTGGTCCAGCGAAGGTTTTGGAATGAATACATTTGCAATATTCTTTGTGGCCCTTCCTGCGTTACTTTACTTAAGTTACTTAGGAGTTAAACTACTTTCAAAAGAAGCAGCCATAACAAGTCAAATTACCAATACACATACAAATTACTTAGAATTCATTAGCCTGTTTTATTTGGCTGGTATCTTACTATTTAGTCTCTTAACATCTGGAGGTAATTTTCACAGTTTGTTTCGGTTTATAATCTGTTCTCCCTTATTCTTTATTGCTGCATTTATTTTTATATCAAAAATACCGAAGCTAAATACAAAGTATATTAGTAGGGTGTTCGCTAGCTTATGTGTACTTGTATTCATGTATGTTTTAACAGTAAAATTTGGCGGTAGTGGTTTCCGTTTTTCCTTTGTAGGGCTTCTTTTACTAATTGCAACATTTGCTTTCCTACTGTATCGAAGGTTTTTACCTGTAAAACTGGATTTAGTTTTGCTGTCGGTTTGCGTACTACTTAATACAGTTTGGAATACTTATATGCTTAACATGTATTTATGTAATGGATGGATATTTACTTAAATAAGCTTAAAAGCTACTAAGTTATTATAGCGCATACTACTGAAATATTGTAAGGGGGAATAAAGTGAAAAATGTAGTATCTTTTTAAACTGAATTTTAATTTTAAGATTCTATACTAGATTAAAAAAAACAAGATGAACGAAATAATATGTCCAAATTGCAAAAAAGCTTTTAAAGTTGATGAAGCCGGCTTTGCTGCTATTCTTAAACAAGTTAGAGACCATCAATTTGAAGAAGAATTAGAAAAAAGACTCCTTCTTGCTGAGAAAGACAAAGTAAATGCTGTTAACCTAGCCGAGGCCAACTTAAGGAACTCCTTACAAGCACAATTGGCAAAAAAAGACAGCGATCTTGTAGCGTTTAAAGCCAATAGCAATCTGGATTTTGCCAACAAAATAGCACTAAAAGAGTCTGAAATTTCTCGTATGAATACAAAGGTTGAAAATGCAGAAATAAGCAAAAAACTTGAAGTTTCGGAAGCAATAAAAAAGATTGAAAAAGAACGAGATGAGCTTACAAACGACCTAAAAATTAAAGAGACTGAAAAACAGCTGTTGGAGAAATCGATTAGCGAAAAGTTTACGGACAAGCTCAATATAAAAGACCAAACCATTAAAATGAAAGATGATGAAATCTCTCGTTTAAAAGATTTTAAGCTAAAGCTCTCAACAAAAATGATTGGCGAAACATTGGAGCAACATTGTGAAAATGAATTTAATAAACTTAGAGCCACTGCTTTTCAAAATTCGCATTTCGAAAAAGACAACGATTCTAGAAGTGGAAACAAAGGAGATTTTATTTACAAAGAAGAAGATGAATATGGTAATGAAATTGTTTCGATTATGTTTGAAATGAAGAATGAAAATGACCAAACAGCTTCCAAAAAAAGAAATGAAGACTTTTTTGCAAAATTGGACAAGGACCGTAGAGATAAAAATTGTGAGTATGCCATTCTAGTATCACTTTTAGAATCGGACAATGACTTTTACAATACAGGAATAGTTGATGTATCTCACAAATACCCGAAAATGTATGTGGTACGTCCTCAATTTTTCATTTCTATTATAACACTTCTGCGTAATGCTGCTATGAATGCTATGAAATACAAAGCAGAATTAAATTTAATGAAAAATCAGAATCTAGACATCACCAACTTTGAAGAAAAAATCAGCAGTTTTAAAGTTGGATTTGCTAGAAACTATGAATTGGCAAGTCGTAAATTTAAAACTGCAATTGAAGAAATAGACAAAACAATTTCTCATCTTCAAAAAACAAAAGAGGCTTTGTTATCGTCTGAAAATAATTTAAGACTCGCTAATGCTAAAGCAGATGATTTATCGATCAAAAAATTGACTTATGGAAATCCGACTATGAAATCGAAATTTGAAGATTTATAAAGATAAAATCATCGGTCTTATGTATTCTATTTATGTACAGGCTTATTGAAGCCTAAATGATAGAGTTAATCCAGAAATAGTATGAACGAGTCCAAACACCTCTATCCAAAACATAGCTATTGGTGATGAAATGGAATTAGAAGCGCTGGTATGCTTAAGTTATAATGATGGATCTACAACAATTAGTAATGTTGAATTTGAACTGAATGGAACTGTCATTACAACATCAAATAATCAAGAAAGTTATACGGGAAATTGGATGCCTCAAGATTCTGATTTTGGAATGATACATACCTATACGGTTACTACTGAAAGCTCAAATAATGTGAGTTTAGAAGAAAGCTTTGAGTTTTCTTTAAATTGTATCGGTACTGATTGTCCAAATTTAGAACCAACAATAGTACTAAACAATCTAAATCTTACTGTAAACCAAAATACCGGTTTTGAACCTATACCAATAGAAGTTACAGTAGCGGATGAAGATGGAACTATAAACAGTTTAACAATTAGCATAAACGGAGAAATAAGTAACGTGACAGCGGGCGCAAATGATACGTATGTTTATAACTTCACACCAACCAGTTATCAGCAATACGAATTTACAATTACTGCAACAGATAATGAAGGTGGAACGAATACTTTTGGTGAAACCTTAAATATTATCAGCTCGGAGTTTGAACCACTACCAGATGGTAACATTATTTTAGGCTACACACATTCTTGGGAAAACTCCGGAGCTCCTTTTCTCTACTTTAACGAAATGCACAACAAAAACTACAATGTGGTTATGTACTCGTTTATCGAAACAGTTGGCCAAAATGGATACTCGCCGCAACTAACAATTAATTCAAATAGACACCAAACAAATGGGGTGTTTGACAGTCAGCTACTTAAAGATGATGTAAATGGCCTAAGAGATCAAGGAATACCTGTAATTGTATCTATTGGTGGACAAAATGGACATGTGTAATTAAATACGGTTGCAGAAAAAGACGAATTTGTTAAAGGTCTTAAAGAGATTGTTGATGAATATAACTTCGATGGAATAGATTTAGATTTTGAAGGTGGTTCCATGAATTTTGGAGCTGGTTCTTTAACCGACTTTTCATATAATGGTATATCTGCCTACCCTAAGCTAAAAAATGTAGTAGATGCTTTTAAAGAAATAAAACAGCATTACGGATCTAATTTCATCTTAACCTGTGCTCCATAAACCTACTACGTTCAAGTAGGACATTCAACTTACAACAACATCGCTGGTGCATTTTTACCCGTAATACACAACCTAAGAGATGAATTAGATTTAATCATGGTTCAACTTTACAACACAGGATCTGTAAATTCATTAGACGGTCAAGCTTATCCTCAAGCTATACCTGATTTCTTAACCTCAATGACCGATATGCTTCTGACCGGATTTAACATTGCATCTACAGGATTTTACTTCCCTAGCTTACCTGCATAAAGTAATGGTAGGAATACCATCATGCCCGAGTGCTGCTCCGGCTGGTGGACATTTAGAACCTTCAGAAGTTGAGAAGGCATTAGACTACATGAGATTTGGCACTAACTTTTCTGGAAGAAACTACACACTTCAAAATGAAACTCATCCAAATTTAAGAGGAGTAATTACCTGGTCTATTAATTGGGATGCCTCGGCAAGTTGCGCTTCTGCCTACGAATTCTCGAACAGTTATATTCTGCCTACTTTAATGAAAATGTTACTCAATTGATTTATGGTTGTACAGACATTGTAGCATGTAATTACGATGCTTCAGCAACTAGCAACGATAATTCATGTGAATATGCTGAAGATAATTACAACTGTGATGGCCTTTGTATAAACGACACTGATTCTGATGGTATTTGTGACGAAGAGGAAATTTCAGGTTCTACGGATAATGAATTGGCTTGTAATTATAACTCGGAGGCTACAGACCATATTGATTGTGTTTTTCCTACGGAGTATTACAATTGCGATGGAGAATGTATAAATGACAACAACGGAAACAGTATATGTGATGAACTAGAAATTCTTGGTTGTACAGACGTAACTGCTTTAAATTACAACTCAGAAGCTAATGTGAACGAAGGTTCCTGTATTTATGATAAAGAGAATGAAAATTGCTCGATATCTGTTGAAGACCAATACATTGACTTATACTTACCTCAAGGATGGGTGTACTTTGGTTTTACTTGGTTAGAGCCAATAGATGTATCCGTTGCTTTTGATGGTGTAACGGATAAAATTACAATAGTGAAAGACTCAGATGGGAATGTGTATTTACCAATATACAACCATAACACTATTGGAGATTTGGTTTATTCAAGAGGTTATCAATTAAAGACCTTAGAAGAGATCACTAATTTCTCTTTCTGTGCAACTCAAATTATAACGTATGAATAAATTAATTAAAATTAGTTTTAAATACACGAAGAATAGCAGACAGCGTAACTGATGAAGGTAGCTCGACTCAAAAAAACTTCATTGTATCTAGAAATAATTCGATATTAATTAAAAGAAAACTAATTACGGCGCGTGTTACACCATTAAATGGAGTTTCACGCGCCGATTTATTATTAAAAAACTACACTAAAATAGTTTCCATAATAGTACAATAGATCTTAAAAAATGTTTGGTAAAAAATTAAACAAGTAGCAGCAACAAAAAAACACCTTACATTAAAATGAATTTGTATTTTCGCAAAGCACAAATTATTTACTATGCTCAATTCATCATCTTGTTTTATACCCTTCAAAAGCGATACATCGAGCTTAAAAAAACCAACTAAATTTACTTTTCCTTTTTACTACAAGCCCGATGAATTAAGTAAGCTAGCTTGTGCTGAGTTACAAGAATATTTAACTGGTTCTCATAAATGGATTCATAATTTTGGTCTGGACAACAATGACAGTAAGCCAATTGGAAAAATGTTTGGAGTATTGGTGGTAGAAAACGAGAATAAAAAAATTGGCTATATAACTGCCTTTTCAGGTAAATTAGCTGGAGTAAATACACTCGATAATTTTGTTCCTCCTATATACGATATGCTTGATAAGGATGGGTTTTTTATGAAGGGTCAATTGGAGATTACGCTCATAAATAAACGTGTTAGAGACTTAGAGAGCGATCCAAAAACTAAGGAAATAGAAGAAACACTAGAAAAAAACAAAACTCAGTTTTCTATTGAGATTGAAGCTCTTAAAACACTGAATGTTGAATTAAAAAAAGAAAGAAAGCAGAAAAGAACTAAAGCCAAACTTATGCTCAATAAACTTGAGTATACTAAAGTAAACGAAGCTTTAAATAGAGAAAGTATAATACAAAAAAACAAGGTAAAATATTTAACATTAGAATGGAATGCTGCAATTGAGAACTTAAGAGCAATCGAAAAAGAAATTACATCCGAATACAGGTTGTTAAAAGAGAAAAGAAAAGTATTATCGGCAAGTTTACAAGCAAAACTTTTTGATGAATATCACTTTTTGAATGCTAATGGAACTCATCGTAGTTTACTATCTATCTTCAGGGAAACACCTCAAAAACTGCCACCAGCTGCAGCTGGAGAGTGCGCAGCACCTAAACTATTACAATACGCTTATTTAAACAAACTAAAACCTATTTCCATGGCAGAGTTTTGGTGGGGTGTCGAGCCAAACTCAGCTATTCGAAAGCATAAGCACTACTACCCTTCTTGTCAGGGTAAATGCCATCCTATTTTAAGTCATATGTTGCTTGGCCTAGAGGTTGATGACAATCCACTACTTACTAATAATGCTGAGAAAAAAGAACTAGAAATTGTTTTCGAAGACGACTATTTAGCAATTGTAAACAAACCTACTGAGCTCTTATCGGTACCCGGTAAAACCATAAAAGATTCCGTATACCATCGCATGAAAATTAAATACCCTAGTGCTACAGGGCCAATAATTGTTCACCGATTAGACATGGCTACCTCGGGTATTATGCTTATTGCTAAAACTAAACACGCACACGATCATTTACAGCAGCAATTTATTAAGCGAACCATTAAAAAGAGATATACTGCGTTACTAGATGGAATTATTGAAAAGAGTACGGGAATTATAGATTTACCGATTCGGGTAGATTTTGACGATAGACCCCGTCAATTAGTATGCTATGAGCATGGAAAAACAGCTCAAACTAAATTTAAAGTGATCGCTAAAGAGGAAGGGAGAACTAGAATACATTTATTTCCAATAACTGGAAGAACACATCAGTTAAGAATGCACGCT
>CAWVTK010000056.1:0-12224 GCA_963933205.1 uncultured Flavobacteriales bacterium | reverse complement strand
TGACCTCCGGGTTATGAATCCGACGCTCTAACCAACTGAGCTACCTCGCCATTCCTGTTAAGGGCTGCAAATATAAAGGTTTTAAACTCTTTTAAACAAATAGTTTTTCTTTATTTTCTAACAAGCTCTTTATCAAGAACTATAAAAATTTAATATAAGAGATCATAACTACGGAGCAAATCAATTTTTGTTTATATTGCAGTTGAAGAACATTATTAAATATAAGCTATGGCATCTAAGAATAAGTTCCAAATGGAGTTTCCAATTCGCTCTTCTTTAAGAATTTTATACAATCAAATAAGTTCTCCGGATGGACTTTCGGAATGGTTTGCTGACAACGTTAATTTAAGAGGTAAAATTTACACTTTTTTTTGGGATGGAGATGAGCAAGAAGCTGAGTTACTGAACAAGAAAAACAATCAAGGCATTAAATTTAGATGGCTTGACGAGCCGGCCGAAACTTATTTTGAATTAAAAATTGAAGTAGACGACATCACCCAAGACATCTCTTTAATGGTAACAGATTTTGCAGAAGACGAGGAAGATAAAGAAGAAGTTAAGCTCCTTTGGGAAAAGCAAATAGAAAAGCTTAGACAAAGCATTGGATCTTAAACTTTACAACAGCTCAACTGCAAAATAATTGGATTGAAAACCCTAGATAAACTCGTACTAAAAGCTTTTTTAGCGCCATTTTTTGGCACATTTTTTACCATGCTCTTTGTTTTACTAATGCAAAGCGTGTGGAAGTATATAGACGATTTAATTGGTAAAGGCCTGGAATGGACGGTTATTGTAGAACTCGCTTTTTACAGCATTCCAACACTCGTTCCTCTTGCCCTACCTTTAGCCCTATTACTCTCCTCCCTTATGACCTTTGGGAAGTTAGGAGAAAATTATGAACTGACAGCCTTAAAATCTTCTGGAATTTCTCTTTATAAAATCATGCAACCCCTTTTTGTTACGGTTAGCATAATAGCCATTGCAGCATTTTTCTTTTCCAACCATGTAATTCCTTATTCTAATATGAAGTTTAAAACACTTCTTTACGATATTATGAATAAAAAACTGTCGCTAAACATGAGAGAAGGTGTTTTTTTTAACGACATTGAAGGCTACAGCATAAAAGTTAATCACAAAAATGAAGACGGAAAAACACTTGAAGATCTTTTGATTTACGACCATAGTGAAAAAATGGGCAATACAAAGGTTATAAAAGCTAAGAGTGGCGAAATGTACACCAGCACAAACGATCGGTACTTGTACTTAGAGTTATTTGACGGGTTTAGTTATGAGGAAGTTGAGCCTAAAAACCCGAAAAAAAGAATAAACCTTCCTTTTGCCAGATCGAGCTTTAAGGAGCAAAAAATACGATTTGACATGGCCTCCTTTCAGCTAGAACGATCTGACGAAGAACGCTATTCGAATGCCGCGCAGTTTATGAACCTTAGGCAGCTCAACACGAATTCCGACTCGCTACAAACTACCATTAGTAAACGATTGGAAGTATACAACCAAAAACTTTTATCGTATTATAATTTCAATAAAAAAGACAGTCTAAGCAAAGACACCATCGTTTACTTTTCAGAAGATTTTAAACAGCTAACCAAGTACAAAAGAGATCGTCTTCTTAAAGCGACTGCAAACTTAGTACGAAGCAGTAAATCTTATACCTACAACACTCAAAGAGAGCTAAAATACAAGAATAAAAAGCTTAAAAAAACACATGTAGAATGGCATCGAAAATTCTCACTTGCCTTTGCCTGCATCGTTCTTTTTCTTATTGGAGCTCCCTTAGGAGCCATCATTAGAAAAGGAGGAATGGGAATACCCGTTTTAGTATCCATTATTTTCTTTTTAATTTACCACATATCTTCTATTACAGGAGAGAAAAGCGCCATGCAAGGTGTTTTAGATATTAGTCAAGGAATGTGGCTTTCCTCCTTTATTTTAACACCACTTGGATTGTTTTTTTGCTATAAAGCTGCCAACGATTCTACTTTAATTAATACAAACTATGCCTCTGTATTGTTTGGCAAAATTAAACAGCTATGGAAGGCAAAAAAGTTTTAATTCTTGCACACAAGCCTCCTTATCCAAAAATGGATGGAGGCTGTATAGCTATTTCTCAAATATTAGAAGCTTTTCTGGACCTAAAAGTCACTGTTTCATTTCTATGTTTTGAAACACAAAAACATCCTTCAGATCAAATTAAAAATCAGGCACAATTTCAGTACAAAAGCATTCCAATTAATACAGAGCTTAGCCATTGGGATGCTATTAAAAACATAGGAACTAAGTCTTCCTATTTTTTAGCTCGATTTAAACACAGCTTATTTAAAAACGAATTAATAAATACGCTCCAATCAAACACTTTTGACCTGATTATTTTTGAGAGCCTTTTTACAAGCAATTATATAGATACTGTTCGAAAGTATTCTAGCGCAAAAATAGTGTATCGTTCTCATAACATTGAACACAAGATATGGGAAACACAAATACGCAGAGAAAAGAATGTAGTGCGAAAAGCTTATTTAAAGTTTCAAATTAAACGTCTTAAAAATGAAGAAATACAATTTTGGAATAAAGTAGACCATATTAGTTCTATTTCTGAGAAAGACAGTGCTATAATAAAACAGCACTGTCCTGTAAAAACTGAAACACTTGGATTGTATTGCAAGCCAAATAAATTAGTGGAAAAAAACAGTGGAAACGGAACAGATTTCTTTCATATTGGCGCAATGGACTGGCTGCCAAATCAGTATGGTCTTGCATGGTTACTGGAAAATGTTTGGAGCACTTTTACAGCTAAGCAGCCATCTACTAAACTGCACATTGCCGGAAGAGGAATGTCTAAGGAGCTTACAAACCTAAAAGCTGTCGGAGTAATTAATAATGGCGAGGTTGCAGATGCTACTATTTTTATGAATACCCATAAAATAATGCTCGTTCCTTTATTTTCGGGTTCTGGTATTCGTGTTAAGATTATGGAGGGAATGGCTCTGGGTAAGTGTATTATAACAACAAGTTTAGGGGCCGAGGGAATCTCCATAACAAACAAAGAAAACATACTAATTGCCAATACAAAAGAGGCGTTTATTGCACAAATGACGTTTTGCTACAAACAACCTTTAAAAGCTTCTGAAATAGGTGCTAAGGCTAGAGAATTTGCAAAAAACAACTTCTCTAAAGAAGGAGTTTTGCAGCAGTTAAAAAACCTTTTTTAGATGAAACTATTTATAATTACATCCCGTATTCCTTATCCTCTAGACAAAGGAGATAAGCTAAGAATATATCATCAAATGAAAACTTTAGCTAAAGTAAACGATCTTTATTTATGCGCCATTCAATTGCCCTTTTCAAATAAAACGAGTGCAGCTAAAACAGAGCTAGAAACTTTCTGCAAAGAAGTTCATTTCATTAAGCTATCGCTTTTGGAAGTATGCCTAAGCTTAATTTCTGCACTATTTTCTAAGCTGCCCTTTCAAACTGCCTTATTCACCTCTAAAAATGGTAAAAAACAGGTTGTTAAACTACTTAAAGATATTAAACCCTCCCACATATATTGCCAACTCAGTAGAGCTGCAGAATATGTTAGAGGTTCGGAAGTATCTAAAACCCTAGATTATATGGATGTGTTTTCGAAAGGGTTTGAAAGAAGAACTCAAAATGCTCCTGCATACTCAAAATGGCTTTACAGATGGGAAACAAGAAAGCAAAGAGAGTACGAAACAGATGTATTTAAAGATTTTAATACGCACTCCATTATTTCTGAAGTAGATAGATCTTTTATCAATCATTCAGATAACTTATCCATTAAAATCATTAAAAATGGGGTTGACTTTAACTATTTCGTCCCTCAACAAACAAGACTTAAATACGACATTGTTTTTGTAGGAAATATGGCATATGCACCCAACGTAGATGCTGCAAAATATTTATGCAAAGAGGTGTTACCCATTTTAATCAAACAAATACCCACAATAAAAATACTCTTGGCCGGAACCCAGCCTACTAAGGCCATACTCAAACTACAGTCAAATACGGTTACCGTAAGCGGTTGGATGGAAGACATTAGAACCGCATACGCAAGTTCCAGAATATGTATTGCCCCAATGCGCATAGGTACCGGGTTGCAAAACAAACTACTCGAAGCAATGGCTATGAACAAAGCGTGTATTAGCACCAGCTTAGCAGCAAACCCTATTGAAGCTCCCACAAATTCCATTTTGATTGGAAATACTAAAGAAGAACTTGCCGCATTATGCCTAGATCTTCTCCAAAACGAAGCGAAAAGAAATGAGATAGCATCCACGGGACATCGATTCGTAAAAAACACGTATCAATGGTCTAAAACCACAGAGCAACTAAACAAATTGTTCTACACTAATTAGTATATTTGCAAAAAATAAATACCTATGCTTAGTAAGCTAAACACCATAGAAGAAGCCTTAGAAGACATTCGCAAAGGAAAAGTTGTTATTGTTGTAGACGATGAAGACCGCGAAAATGAAGGCGACTTTGTAGCAGCTGCAGAAATGGCTACTCCAGAGATGATTAACTTTATGGCTACCCATGGAAGAGGCTTAATTTGCACACCTATTTTAGAAGAAAGAGCCAACGAGCTTGACCTAGAAATGATGGTGGGCAAAAACACCGACCCTAATCAAACCCAATTTACTGTTTCTATAGATTTAATTGGCAATGGCTGTACTACAGGTATTTCTGCTAGCGACAGAGCTAAAACTGTATTGGCTTTAATTGATGATAAAACGAAACCTGAAGACTTAGGTAGACCCGGCCATATATTTCCCTTAAAGGCTAAAAAAGGGGGCGTTTTGAGACGCACAGGTCATACGGAAGCATCGGTAGATTTGGCCCGTTTAGCTGGACTAAAACCAGCTGGAGTAATTGTTGAAATAATGAACGAAGACGGAACAATGGCTCGACTTCCGCAACTAAAAACCATCGCTAAAAAACACGATTTAAAACTTATTTCTATTGAAGACCTCGTTGCGTATAGAATGCAAAAGGAAAGTTTAATTGAAAAAATGGAAACCATAAACCTTCCTACCGAACATGGAGACTTTACTCTTACCGCCTACAAACAAATAAACACAGGAAGATACCACGTAGCCTTGCATAAAGGGGGTTGGAATAAAGACGAGCCTGTATTAGTTCGTGTACACTCTTCTTGTATTACAGGCGATATATTTGGCTCTTGTAAATGCGACTGTGGATCTCAGCTTGCACACGCAATGCAGATGGTAGAAAAAGAAGGAAACGGTGTAGTTGTATACATGAATCAGGAAGGAAGAGGTATTGGTTTTATTAACAAACTGAAAGCCTACAAACTTCAAGAACAAGGATTAGACACTGTTGAGGCAAATGAAAAACTAGGCTTTAAGCCAGACGAAAGGGATTACGGAGTTGGGGCTCAAATACTTCATGATTTAGGGGTTAGTAAACTAAGACTTATGACCAACAACCCTAAAAAACGCGCAGGATTAATTGGCTATGGCTTAGAGATTGTTGAAAATGTAGCGCTAGAAATAACAGCCAACAAACACAACGAATTCTACCTAAAAACCAAGAAGAATAAAATGGGTCACGAACTTAAGAATTAATCCAATTCGAGATCAAAGTTTTCCCCTGGGGCGTCAGTATAGATTCAGGGTGAAACTGAATACCAACAACAGCCAATGTTTTATGTTTAAAGGACATTAGAACTCCATTTGCATCGAAAGCCGTAGGAATTAAGACGCTATTATCGAAAAGCTTTAAAGCCCAAGAATGGTATCGACCAACGTTCATTGTTTTGGGCAAACCATAATATAAATTAGTAGAATCGGTAATAGAAATCGGAGTTTGCACTCCATGCTGTACACGGTCCAAATTATAAAGCTCTGCTCCAAAATAGAGCCCTAATGCTTGGCAACCTAAGCAAACACCTAATATAGGAGTTAAACCAGCAAAACGCTTTATTAGTTCAGGCATTTGACCAGCCTGCTGAGGTAAACCTGGCCCTGGAGAGAGTAAAATTTTATCAAATTCTGCTACGCGCGAAAAGTCAATTTCATCGTTTCTCCATACTTCATAATCTTCGGTGAAACATTCTAACAAATGCACCAAATTAAAAGTAAACGAATCGTAATTGTCTATAATTAGGACTTTCATATATTAGCTTAATAATTACTGCAAAACTAAACAATAATATGAAGATTAGTATAGAAACAAAAAATGCACCTGCTCCAATTGGGCCCTACTCACAAGCTGTTCTTTCGGGCAACACACTATACACCTCTGGGCAAATAGCATTTATACCCGAAACTGGCGAATTAGTTAAGAGCTCTATAGAGGCAGAAACCCATCAAGTGATGAAGAACATGAGTGCCGTTTTAGCTAAGGCTGACATGACTTTTGACCATGTAGTTAAGTCTTCAATATTTATCTCGAACATGGACGAGTTTTCGCGAATTAACGCTGTTTATGCAGAGTATTTTACTGCGAATTACCCTGCTAGAGAGACCCTAGAGGTTGCTCGACTGCCCAAAGATATGAACGTAGAAATAAGTATGATTGCGGTAAAATAATAAATACGCCATATGTAGAATAAATATTAAAATAGATAAAATGAAAAAATTACTAATTCTAAGTCTACTAATTTTTACTGGATGTGCTACACGTTTTATTAAAATGGGGCCTCAGTTAAATGCGTACTCACATCAAAACGAAATCAGTAAAAATGTAACAATTAAATACGATTTCGACGCAATGAGTAAATCTAGAAATACTATTTACGACTACAAATAAGATCGAAAAAACCTTCAATTACTCTCTGTAAGAATAAGTAATGAAAGTAAGGATACACTCGTTTTTACAAAAGAAAATCTGAACATTAAAACACTTCTTGGCACACCTATAAACATACTAAACGACGAAGAGTTCTACGTCGATAAAATAAAACAACGAGCTGGATGGTATATGCTCTATAGTTTGTTCGGTTTTATGGTTGGTTGGACTTCTGATAACGACAGGTATCGTTTAACTGTTAACCCAATTGGAGCTCTTATTGGTGTCTATAATTTAGCGCTCGGATTACACGGCAACATGCGTTTGAAAAAAAGCATGAAAAAATACAATCTCTTTAACCAGCGTATTGCTCTAAACACAACATTTGATGGTTTTATAATCTTGGGCGAAAATATAGAGGAACAAAAACTCAATTTTAAATACAAATAAAACAAGCCGAATTGGGGCTGTTTTTTCGTTAGGAGTTAATCCATTTTTCAAACAACATCTTTTGCACTTCGCTCCTGTCCTGTATAGGAACAATTTTAAAAAGTGGGTAATGCAATTGAGCTCCAGTCTTAAGTTTTACATCAATGGTTTCAAATCGTTTTTTTAATTGAACTGTAATTGTTTCTTTCGTATTTAAACTACTGAGTAAGTCTTTGGTTATTTCCGCTCCATTAATAGCAGTAATTACATCTCCAACAGCCATTTTAGCCTTATCGGCTGCTGCAGCTATTTGCACTTGCTTAAGGTGTAAACCATCCTTTTGCAGCACAGCTTTAAGTCCATAATTTGCAGCTAAAATATCTGGATTTTCTTCTGTTTTTAAATCTAATCCAACAATGCGTAACACTTCTTTTATTGAGCTGTTAAACTCTTTTGTTCCGTAGATATGATTCTCTACAACCGCCAAAGCCTTTGAACCTCCATATTGCAAGAGTGCATGAATGTAATCTTCTTCACTTAAGCCTTTGCCTTTGCAAGCAAATTCTTTGTAAATCTTTGTCATTAGAGATCTTAAAGAAACCTGTCCAACACTTTTTTCCAAAATATAAATATCGAGCATCATCGCACAAAGCGCACCTTCGGTATAAATAGAAACTTTACGATTTGGAATGCCTAATACATATCCGTCTAGCCAGGTATCGAAACTAGAATCGGCCACAGACATGTTTTGACGTCCTCCGTTATGAAAGTGCTTTTGAAGGTTTTCTTCTTGTGTTTTATAAAATTCTTGCTCCGAAAACACCTTCGCTCTTCTTAAATACAAATCGCCCATGTACGTAGTAACACCTTCATACAAATAGCCCATACGCGAGTAGTTTTCCTTGGTATAATCGTAGGGCAATAAAACCTCAGGACGAATTTGTTTGATGTTCCAAGTATGGTATAACTCGTGCGAGGAAACTCCTAACAAAGAGGCATACATTTTATCAGACATTAAGGCATCGCCAGGACCTAAAGAAATAACGGTATTGGCCGTATGCTCAACTCCATGATAGGCTTTGTAGGGCAATATCTGGTTTATAAAGTGATACTCAGAAACAGGAAAAGCCGTAAAATCTTTTATTTGTAGAATTGTAAAGGCTTTAAAATCTTTTAAAATTCTACTCCAATCGGGCTTACAGTCTCCCTGAAACCAAACATGGAATTCAATTTCTTCAACTTTGTAGCTGTTGTGTTGTAAACCTGCAGATGCTATCCAAGGACTTTCGGCAAGCTCATCGAAGTTTTTTGCTTTTAATTGATGCTCATTATGACTTAAAGAACAAGCAATTTCATAGGTTTTTGGCACTTCCAATTGCACACTACAAGCATCGTTTATCCTGCTGGGAATATACAAACAACAGTTAACTGGATTTACGTACAACTGATGCTCATCCAAATAAGTAGAACCCGCATTTAGTTCGTTAGCGTAGTAATTGTAGGAAACAGTAATTTTAGAACAATTGGGTGTAAACACCTTCCAAGTATCCTTTGCTGTTTTCTCGAACTTTAGAGGGTTTCCATGCACATCAGCAACAGAAAACTTTTGAATATTCTTGGCAAAATCACCCAACTCATATCTACCGGGACGCCATGCTGGTAGCTGTAAAAAGAGTTCCTTATCTGAGTGTTCAGAAATTTGAAATTCAATATCGATGAAATGACGGTGTGGATTCTCGTAAGAAAAGGTATAGTGCAACATGGAAGAGACTTAGAATTAACTAGTCAAAAGTAAAAATTTAAAGCAAAGGTTGTTCCTTTAAATTTGCAATTATATTCTTTATTAATGAACATTCTAAACTCTCAAAATATGTTACATTTATTCCCAAGAAGAATTCTATAATAATATGCAAAAATGAAAGTACTAGAAATTCAATCGGTAAGTAAATCTTACAGCAACCACCTGGCTTTAGATGATGTGAGTTTGGCCGTTCCAGAAGGGAAGATATTTGGGCTTTTGGGTCCGAATGGAGCAGGAAAAACAAGCTTAATTCGGATTATTAATCAAATTACTATGCCCGATAAAGGGCAAATATTATTTAAAGGGCAAAAACTAAATAGCGAGCACATTAGTCAAATTGGGTATTTACCCGAAGAGCGCGGCTTGTATAAAAAAATGAAAGTTGGCGAACAAGCGCTCTACCTAGCACAGTTAAAAGGCTTAACAGAAAAAGAAGCGAAAACAGCTTTACGAAAATGGTTTGAGCGTTTTGAGATAACGCCCTGGTGGAATAAAAAAGTTGAAGAACTATCCAAAGGAATGGCTCAAAAAGTTCAATTTATAACTACGGTGTTGCACCAACCCAAACTTCTTATTTTTGACGAGCCTTTTTCTGGTTTTGACCCTATAAATGCTAGTATTATAAAAGATGAAATACTACGACTTAAAAACCAAGGTACCTCAATAATTTTCTCTACCCATCGGATGGAGTCTGTAGAAGAACTTTGCGATCATATAGCCCTTATAGATCAATCGAAAAAAATTCTTGACGGTCCATTAAACGAAATACGTGAACAATACAAGCAACAGATTTACCAAATTGATTTCTCTTCTACAGAGCTTTCATTTTTAAATACCTTGCCCGAGCATCTTAAACTTATTAAGTCTTCGAATAACCAGGCAGAAATACAAATCGTAGACCAGAGTAAGGCCTCCGATTTAATTCGTTTTTTACTAGACAAATCGGACCTAAAAGGATTTGAAGAAAAAGTCCCAACCGTAAATGAAATATTTATAAGAACTGTAAAAGAAAATTTATCATGAATAAAATAATTCTAATAATAAAAAGAGAATACCTCTCGAGAGTACGTAAAAAATCGTTTATCGTAATGACCATTTTGGGCCCCGTTTTAATGGCAAGTTTAATGCTAACACCGCTTCTAATGGACTCTTCTGACAGCGAATTGCGAACGGTTTGGCTGTGTGATGAGAGTGGTTTGTTTGAAGCTGAATTTAATAACACGGAAGCTATTCGCACCAAAGTATTTACAGAATCGGTAGAACAAGTAAAACTATTGTTTAACCAAAGTGATGCGTTTACCTTAGTACACATACCAGACACGAGCAGCATCTCAATTTCAGATTTGGAAAACAACGTAAACGTTTATGCGCACAAACCGATAAGTTTTGCCAACAAACGATTGATTTCTAGAAACATTGAAACTGTAATCGAGTCTATAAAATTAAAAAACGAAGGCTTAACTAGAGAAACCATAAATAAAACAAGAGCATCGGTTAGCTTAAACACTATAATTTTAGACAATAGCGGAACAGAAAAATTGGGTTCTACAGAAATTGCAATGGGCTTAAGCATGGCTGGAGGTTTCTTAATTTACATTTTCATTTTCTTATACGGCGCTATGGTAATGCGTGGTGTAATGGAAGAAAAAACTAGTAGAATTGTGGAAATTATTATTTCGTCTGTAAAACCCTTTCAGCTCATGATGGGTAAAATTATTGGAGTAGCACTTGTAGGTTTTACTCAATTTGCCTTATGGATTTTATTAACCTTTGTGTTAAGCAGCCTAGCTACAAGCTACCTTATGAATCCAGCGGAGCTAAACCCGACAGAATTAATTGACGGAGCAGAACTAATACTCCAAGAAGGAGCAAACGAGCAAAATGTATTGGCTTCTATTTTAACAGAGCTCCAAAGTATTAACCTAAGCTTTTTACTGCTCATGTTTTTGTTTTATTTTGTTGGAGGATACCTCATGTACGGCTCATTGTTTGCCGCAGTAGGCGCTGCAGTAGACTCAGAAACCGACACACAACAATTTATGTTGCCAATTACAATTCCACTCATATTTTCCTTTATTGCTTTGCAAACCATACTAGAAAACCCTGACAGTTCTTTGGCATTTTGGTGCTCAATAATTCCATTTACATCACCTATTGTGATGATGGGAAGGCTGCCTTTTGATCCGCCAATGTGGGAAATTGCATTATCGATGGTTTTGTTAATTATTGGCTTTATATTTACCAGCTGGATTGCAGGCAGAATATACCGAGTAGGAATTTTGATGTACGGACAAAAAGTAAGTTATAAAACTTTGTGGAAGTGGATTAAACAAAGCTAAAAATGAAGAAAATAGGAATACTAGACTTAGGCACAAATACTTTTAACCTACTCCTAGCAGAAGTAAGCGAGCAGGACTATACTATTTTTTATAGAACAAAAATTGTTGTTAAATTAGGCGAAGGCGGTATTACAAAAGGTTTTATTGCAGAAACTCCGTACAAAAGAGGGATGGATGCGCTTAGTCAATACAAAGCAAAACTAGAGGAGCAAAACATATCAGAATTTTATGCTGTAGCCACCTCTGCTATTCGAAGCGCCTCCAATGGAAGTTTGTTTGTTAAAGAAGCCGAAGAAACACTTGGTATACTTATTAATGTGATTGATGGAGACACCGAGGCAGACTTAATTTACAAAGGCGTAAAGCAAGCTTTGGATTTAGAAGAATCGCCAAAATTAATAATAGACATCGGTGGAGGAAGCACAGAATTTATTATAGGAAATAACCAAGAAACATTCTGGAGAAAAAGCTATAAACTTGGAGCAGCTCGATTACTCGAAGCCTTTAAACCATCTGATCCAATAAGTCTGGAAGATGTTGCAAACATAGATGCACATCTAGAAGAATCGCTTTCGGAAATGATTGAAATGGCAGAAATTTATGAAGTGAATTGCCTAATTGGATCGTCGGGCTCTTTTGATACCCTTGCCGAAATGATCTCTTGCAAAAATGGAGATTGCTCGCTTTGGAGAAAAGAAAAAAATTACACTTTTTTAATGGCCGATTACAATGGTATACAACGCAAAATCTCTGAGTCTACTTTAGAAGAAAGACTTGCTATGGAAGGCCTAGTACCGATGCGAGCAGACATGATTGGGATTGCCGTACTTGTTGTAAATTACATCTTAAACAGACTTATTATACAC
>CAWVTK010000055.1:0-12339 GCA_963933205.1 uncultured Flavobacteriales bacterium | reverse complement strand
GTTAGTAAACCACAAAGTAGCAACACCTATTACTAGTGCAGAAAGCAGAAGTAATGTTTTATTTGTTTTTTTTATCTTCAAATTGAAAAGCACTCTAAGCAAACGTATAAAACAACTGAATATTAGAATTTAGTAATTTCAACGTCAAAATTAACGTTGAAATTACTAAAATTATTTTTTACAGCATTCTAAGAAGATCGAGTTCTTTTTTCTCTAAATTCTTCCAAGAGCCACGTTTTACATCTTTTTTAGTAAGGTTTCCAAACACCACTCTGTCTAAATGTAGAATTTCGTAACCAAAGCTTTCAAAAATCCTACGTACAATACGATTTCTACCAATATGCAGCTCAATACCAACTTGCTCATGAGAGGCTCCTTCAATATATGAAATACTATCTACAGGAGCAGGGCCATCCTCTAAGGTTACTCCCTTTACTATAGCTGCTAGGTGATGTTTAGCTAATTTTTTATCGAGCGTTACGTGGTAAATCTTACGTACACCATGTTTTGGATGAACTAGTTTTTTTGCTAGTTCACCATCGTTCGTGAACAATAACAAACCTGTAGTATTACGGTCTAACCTTCCAACGGGGTAAATTCTTTCGCTGCAAGCATTTTCTACCAATTGCATAACAGTCTTTCGATCTCTATCGTCGGATGTTGTGGTAATAAAGTCTTTGGGTTTGTTTAAAAGAATGTATTTTTTCTTTTCACCACGAATCGTTTCTCCGTTAAACTTTACCAAATCAGATGGAGAAACTTTAAAGCTTAACTCTGTAACTACTTTTCCATTAATTGTAACAGCACCTGCGGTAACAAACTTTTCTGCTTCTCTACGAGAGCAGGTTCCTCCTTGAGCTAAAAACTTATTTATACGCACTTTATCATCTAAAACAGCACCTTCTTTTGCTTTACTAAAAGTTGTATTCGTTCTTTTTTTAACGAAGGTTCCATAGCCTGTCTTATTTTCTGCAGCTCTTCTACGGTCTTCGCTTCGCTTCTCTGGATCGTGATGGCGCTTTTTGCGATCTTCTGCCTTTTGACGATCTTCTGCCTTGTAGGCTTTTACCTTACCTACGCGTTGCTCAGATCTGAAACTTCTTTTGGACATATTCAATAATTTTTGCAAATATAAGAATACATCTGTTGTTAGAGCTATAAACAGGTAAGTTATAAACTTTTAAAAACCAATGTAATACAGACTATTCCTACAAAAACATTCCAAATAAAAAAGATATAAGTAGATTTGCGTCAAATTATGGGCATGGTTGTAGAAAAATCTGACGAATTCTTTATGCGTGAAGCGCTAAAGGAAGCAAACAAAGCATACGAACTCAAGGAGGTTCCTATTGGAGCTGTTATTGTTTGCGATGGACAAGTGATTGCTAGGGCTCACAATTTAACAGAACAGTTAAATGACGTTACTGCTCATGCAGAAATGCAAGCCTTTACCTCTGCTGCAGATTATTTAGGGGGTAAATATTTAAAGGAATGCACGCTTTATGTAACCATAGAACCCTGTGTTATGTGTTCTGGAGCATCTTATTGGACTCAAATAAAACGAGTAGTGTATGGAGCAAAGGATGATAAAAGAGGCCCTAGTAATTTAGGCATTAGTTTGTTTCACCCAAAAACCAACACTACAGTAGGGGTGCTGCAAAACGAATGCGCTGCGCTAATAAAAAGCTTTTTTAGCAGCAAAAGAGGGCATTAAATAATGTTCTTAAAAGGCTGCATCTAATTTAGTACCAGTTTGTATTCAAAAAGCCGAGTACTACTTCTTTATAACTTTAGGCACTCGAATATAGTCTGTATCTTTACCTCCAGCATTTTTAAGCGCATCTTTTTGACTAAGCTCATTCTTTACTGCGTCAACTCTCAACACATTGGTTTCGCTGCTCATATAAACCAAAGGCTCTGTAGAAGATGTATCTACACTTTCCAGCTTACTTACAAAACCAAGAATTTTTTCAAAATCAGATTTCATTTTTGTTTTTGCATCGGCATCAAACTCTAATCTAGAAAGGTGCGCCAAACGCTCAACTAATTTATCGTTTACTTTCATAATATGTCAATTTATCGTTTATGGTTTTGTAAACAAAATCCCTAAATTCATGAATATTTTCTGTGGTATAAGCTCCGGCTTCTATTGGCTTGTGAACAAATACTTTTAGTTTCCCTGCACAACCTTCCAGTTTATCACTGGGCATACAACGTTTATTATCGGCAAAAGTTACAGGTACTAAAGATACATTTTGCTCAATAGCCATTCTAAAGGCTCCATTTTTAAAGCGTTGCAATTTCACTTCTCTTTCCGGAATACCACCTTCAGGAAAAATAGTTATACCCACCCCTTGAGAAATTCTTTGAGATGCATGCTTGTAGGCTTGGTAAGAACTTTTATTACTGGTGCGATCTACCAATATCATTGTTTTTTTGTAAACCCAGCCAAAAACAGGCAATTTAGAGAGTGATTTTTTTCCTACGAAAACAAATACACTTGGAATAATTGCAAAAATAACAGGAATATCTAAATACGAAACATGATTAGGACATATAAGATAGGCTTTTTGAGGATCGAGTTCTTCTTCAAATTCGACATCAACTATAAAACCATTACAAAAAAGCAAAACTTTAGACCAACATCTGCAAACCGAATGAAAGGCTGAGTACCACTTTTTATTGAGTAATAAAACCCACAACAAAGGGAAGAAAAACACAAGACCAAAAAAGCCAACAAAGGCGAACCACAAACGCCAGAAAAAATGTAAAGTTCTTATTATCTTTTTCACCCTGCAAAAATATAAACTTTTAACGAATAGGAATTAGAAAATTAGAATGGCTTTCCTATTTTTACCAATTAAGATAAGCAGACAATATTATGGCTAGAATTTTAACGGGAATACAAAGTAGTGGAGTTCCACATTTAGGCAATTTACTTGGCGCAATTATCCCTGCGATAGAATTATCAAAAGACCCCAACAATGAGTCTTTGTTTTTTATTGCAGACATGCACTCACTAACAACCATTAGAGATGCTACTTTATTAAAGGAAAACACTTATGCTACAGCAGCTGCTTGGATTGCTTTTGGCTTTGATACAGATCGCCATATTTTTTACCGCCAATCCGACATACCTCAAGTGTGCGAATTAATGTGGTATTTAAATTGCCTTACTCCTTACCCAATGTTGGCCAATGCGCACTCTTTTAAAGACAAGGCCAGTAAACTGCACAATGTTAATGCGGGCTTATTTACCTACCCTGTTCTTATGGCTGCAGATATATTGCTTTACGACGCAGAGATTATTCCTGTAGGAAAAGATCAAATACAACACATAGAAATGACACGGGACATGGCTGGTGCTTTTAACCATATCTATGGAAGTACATTGATAGAGCCAAAGGTGATGATTGACGAAAAAGTGATGACTATACCTGGGACTGATGGCCAGAAAATGAGCAAATCGTACAACAACTTTATCAATATATTTTTAACTGATAAAAAGTTAAGAAAACAAATAATGAGCATTGAAACAGATTCTACTGCCATAGAAGAGCCAAAGAAAACTGAAGGTTGTAATGTATTTACCCTTTATAAACTTCTAGCCAGTAAAGAAGAAACAGAGCAAATGAGGGCCAACTACAAAGGTGGTAACTATGGTTATGGTCATGCAAAACAAGCCTTATACGAACTTATAACAACTAAATACACCAAAGAAAGAGTCCGGTTTAATGAACTCATGCAAGACAAATCCTTAATTGAAGAAGAACTTCAAAAAGGTGCTCAAAAAGCTCAAAAAATTGCAAACACTGTGTTACTTAGAGTTAGAACTAAGCTCGGTTATTCAATTTAAATGTCTTTTTTCTTTAAGCAATTACTATAATTCTTGGTTAAAAAAATAATTTTGTTTATTTGTATAATTGGATTTAAATAAAGTTAGTCTGATTCTATTTAGGTATTCTTACGTATACTTGACCTACAGACGGATCGGCTTAATCTACTGATTTACATTAAATTAACATACATGATGAGTTTTTTAACTAATCTACATACATCACTTGTATTATGGGTTTTTTATTCCTAATTGAAACAAAAAATCTATGCAGTATTTAAAATATACTTTTAAGCTAACCCTCTTCTGGTTTTCACTTTTTCTGATAAACAGAATTGTATTTGCACTCTTTTTTATGGACCAGATAGTAAACTCCTCTTTAATAGAGGTGCTTACAATTATACCTAAATCATTTATTCTGGACTTATCATTTGTATGCTACCTGTTCAGTATTCTTTGGATACTCTTTTGGCTAAACACCTTTTTAAAGAACAAAAAACTACTTAACAATATTGTATATGGAATCGTAGGTTTCTTCATTTTTCTAACTGGAATAATAGCCGGGGCTGAAGTTTCTTTGTATGCAGAATGGCAAACAAAACTTAACTTTACTGCACTTTCTCATTTAGCAAAACCCTCAGAGGTATACAAAACAGCTAGCAGTGAGCATATGCTCACCTCTTTACTATTCCTTAGCATCTCCTTGTTGTTTTTCAAAGTTTATTCGAGCAGCATCCATGTTAACATTCCTTACAATAAAACAAAAAACAGCCTAAAAAAAGCACTTGTAAAACTTATCCTTCTTCCTGTTTTACTCGGAGTTTTACTTCTGGGTATTAGAGGAGGAACACAACCAATTCCTGTTAACTTAAGCAATGCCTATTACTCGAAAAACATTATTCTGAACGACATTGCTGTAAATGCAAATTGGAACATTCTACAAAGCTTATTAAAAAGCAAATCAAGCTTTAAAGGAAATCCATACAAAAAACATCCCGAAGCCGAAAGTGAAGCCTTTATTGCGCAACTAAGCGAACATAAAACCGACAGCACTTTGGTAATTTTAAACAATAAGACGCCTAACATTGTTTTTATTTTATTGGAAAGTTGGTCTGCCGATAATATAGAAAGTTTAGCGGGTTTAAAAGGAATTACACCTCATTTTAACGCATTAGAAAAGGAAGGCTTATTATTCACTGATTTTTATTCCAATGGCTGGACCTCTGACCAAGGAATGAGTTCAATCTTCTCCTCGTTTCCAGTGTTTCCATACGTTGCTGTAATAAATCAGACCGATAAATCCCGAAAATTACCTTGTTTGAATAAATCTCTAGAAGAAAAAGGATACCACTCCTCTTATTTTTTTGGTGGACAACTCACCTATGGAAATATTAAAGGCTATTTACTATCTCAAGGCTTTGATTTAGTAAAAGATGAAGACGACTTCAAGCACTTACCCTCAGGTTCTTTAGGTGTACATGATGAATTTATGTTTTCTGAATTTAAAAAAGAATTAAAGCAATTGCCAGAACCATTTATGAGTACACTTTTCACAATTAGTTCTCACTCGCCATTTGACTTTCCTGACGAGCATAGCTTAAGCTTTAATCATAAAGACGATAAATATGTTAATTCTGTAGCGTATACCGATAAAAGTTTGGGTAAATTTATGGCGAGCGTAAAAGATGAAACCTGGTACAAAAACACTCTTTTCATTATTGTAGCAGATCATAGTCATAGTTCACCAAAAGGCTGGAGAATAGCTCAAAAAGAACGATTTAAGATACCAATGCTTTGGATGGGAGAAGTGCTAAAAAAGGACTACAAAGGAAAACAACACAGCAAAATGGGCTCTCATATAGACATCTCCTCTACTTTACTAGCGCAATTAAGCATAAACAATACACCTTACCTATTCGGGAATGATTTATTTAATCCGAAAATAAAAAGCTTCGTTCCATACGCCTTCCACAAAGGGTATGGCTTAATTAGACCTAGTGCTAATTATGCCTTTTCAGAAAGCTACCATAAGGTATTTGAACTTCGAACTGAAGACAGTCTTCAAATCGATATAATTAAGAAAGAAACAGAATTGTATTTTCAAGCAGCTTTTAGAAAGTACTTGGATTTGTAAATGTTTGAGAAACAAACAGAGTGTCTAAAAAACATACTCCCTTTTAATTCACATCACTAAAAATAGTACAATGCATTTACTAAGTCATAACATTGAAAAACTCGAAGAAATAAACGAGCTAACAAGCGCGCTAAGTTCTGAGCTTTATAAAAAAAAGTTTAAGTGTTTATCTGAGGCTACAATAGGACAGCACGTGAGACATATACTAGAATTTTACATTGAGTTTGAAAATGGGCTTACCAGTAAATTTATTAATTACGATAAACGCAAAAGAAATTTAAACTTAGAAACAAACTTAAGCTACTGTGCTAAAGAAATAGCTAGAATTATTGAATTTATTAACACAATTGACAAAGACGAAGCTTGTGCTGTTGCTGTAAATTATAGCGATGCGAGTGAAGATATACTTTTAAAAAGCTCCATTTATAGAGAGTTGGCTTTTTTAGTGGAGCATACCGTTCATCATATGGCAATATTTAAACCAGCTCTCATTTTAGAGAACCTAAGTATATCGGATACTTTTGGATTAGCTGCTTCAACAAAAAAACATAGAAATACATGTGCACAGTAAGTTTTTATCAAACAAAAGACGCTCAAATAGTTTTAACCTCAAACCGAGATGAACAAAGTGCTCGACCTACCAAAGCTCCCTCTAAAAACACAATAGCAGGCAATACAGCCTATTATCCTATTGATGAAGAAGCCGGAGGAACGTGGATTGCAGTAAGTGAAAAGGGACAAATATCTTGTCTTTTAAACGGGGCCTTTGAGAATCATATTCCTAAAGATTCCTATTCCAAAAGTAGAGGTAAAATTGTTTTAGAAGCATTCGAGCAGGATGATATTTTAGCCTTTTTTAAGACCTGTAAACTCGATAATGTTCAACCTTTTACTTTAATTACCGTTAAAAAAGATGAAACTTCCGTTCGTTTGTATGAATTTCGCTGGGATTCTATAAAAAGACATCTTAAAGAATTGGACCCTACCAAGCCTTACATTTGGTCTTCGGCTACTTTATACAGCCCAAAAGTTAGTGCTGCAAAAGAAAGTTGGTTTATGGATCTGTTTTCTAGTACAAATATGGTAAACAGTAAAGATCTGTATCAGTTTCACAACAAAAGCCATGGTGAGGATCCTGAGAATGATTTACTTATAAACAGAGATGGTAAGTTAAAAACTGTAAGTATAACTCAAGTTAACCTAAGCGCACAAAACTATTTGATGACTTATGTTGATTTAAACAAACAAGAAAAAAGTACAGTGTCTGGAAAACTTAACAACAAAACATGCATGCCGGGTATGGCTTAGTTTTAGCTTGGCCATAAACTAAGTGTAAGCAAGCTGGTGCGTGGTACGATGGCTTAATCAGTTTTTTTGGTTTTAATAAAAAAGGGGTTTACAAGTTAGGGCATGCAGCATTGGTCTTAATTAACGATAAAACAAAATCTTGTACGTATTCTGACTTTGAAAGATACCAAAGCCCCTTTTGTTTTGGTAGAGTTCGAACTGAAAATACAGATTGTAATTTATCTATTTCTACAAAAGCTATTTATAGGAATGGGGAATTACAAAATGCAATACAAATTCTTACTGAATTAGAAAAAAAGGGGCGACTTATAGTATCGGATCCGTCTATTATTCTCCAATTCGTTTGGATATAAAAAGTGCGGAGAATTATATTAAGCAACAACAAAAAGGATTCTTACCCTTCGGCCCTTTTGTTTCTGGAGGATCTAATTGCTCATGATTCGTATGTGCTATTTTGCGAGCAGGCAAATCAAAACTTGTGCAAAGCTTGGCGCTCACTTTTCCACTCAGCTTAACTCCAACACCACTCTGGAACTTACACGCAACCTTTAAGTCCATTTGCTCATTAACTATTGCTTGTAACAAAACACCCACTGCACTAGGCATCGCAAATAAACTAAGTAAATGCACAATGGCTCTCTGGAGAAGTTGCCGGTTCCTGGTTTGTTATGAGTCAAGAAAAGTCAGGAATGATTCGAATAAAACGGTATACCGTTCTTGGTAAAATGGAATGCAACAGTCTTTTTAAGAGCAGCACTAAACTGAATTTAAAACGCAAATATCAAATTACTTACCCATCAGATTGCTAAAAAGTTAGCTTGAATCAAGATGGGCAAAAAATACAATTAGAATTGGCTTAGTTTAACCCGCAGCAGCCTGCATAAGCACGGCGCAAAACCAAGCTGCATAAGTACCTAAAGCATAACCGAAAACGGCCAAAAGAACCCCTACTGGCGCTAAAGAAGGATGAAAAGCAGAAGCAACAATAGGAGCAGAAGCTGCACCCCCAACGTTTGCCTGAGAGCCTACAGCTACAAAAAAGAACGGAGCCTTAATTAACTTACCTACAACCAGTAAAACGGCAACGTGAATGAGCATCCAGATAATTCCAATTAAAAATAAACCAGGTGTTTCTAAAATGGAGAGTGCGTCCATCTTCATTCCAATAGTTGCAACCAGAATGTACAAAAATAAACTCCCTACTTTTGATGCGCCAGCACCTTCGTATTGTTTAAACTTAGTAAATGATAAAATTAAACCTCCTGTGGTAGCTATAACGATAAGCCAGAAAAACTTAGAAGTTAAGCTAAACTTCGCTAAATAAGGAGCATTTTCTGATACCCAAGGAGCTATAAGATCTGCTCCGATATGTGAGAGCCCTGTAAAACCTACACCAATAGCAACGATAACCATTAAATCTGTTAGACTAGGAATTCGGGTTACCTTAGATTGATATTCTGACAAGGATTTTTTCAACGTTTCGATAGAAGAAGAATCGGCTTTAAACCATTTATCTACTTTGGCCGACATCCCAGCTCCGTACAATAAAAAAGCCATCCATATATTTGCCACAATAACATCAACGGTAATCATAGCGCTAAACAACTTATCACTACTACCAAACATTTCTTTCATGGCTGTTTGATTTGCTCCACCACCAATCCAAGAGCCTGCTATAGTAGCCAATCCTCTCCAAACAGCATCTGGCCCAACACCTCCTACCAGCTCTGGAGCTACGTAAGAGAGAAACAAAATGGTTAAAGGGCCGCCAATTACAATTCCGAAAGTTCCTGCCAAAAACATAATAATCGCTTTTGGGCCTAGCGCTACAATCCCTTTTATATCTATACTCAAGGTTAACAAAACCAAAGATGCTGGCAATAAATATCGAGAAGCCATAAAATACAAGCCCGACTCTTCTCCTGAAATAATTCCTAAAGAATTTAAAATAGAGGGTAAAAAATAACAAAGCAACAAAGCTGGTATATAAGTATAAAACTTTTTCCAAAATGGATTTTGAGAAGAGGAAGTATAAAAAATAAAGGCTAAAATAATAACTAGTATTCCCAATACAGAAGCATCGTTTGTAATAAGTGGACTATGTTCCATGGCACATTTTTTTTATTTGGTTAAATATAGAAAAGTATCTTTACTAGAACAATTTGTTTTAGTAGATTAAATAGCGACTTACCAGCTCAAAAAACTCAACCGGACTTTCTGCGTGAACCCAATGCCCGGCATTTTTAATTTCTACAATTTCTAAATCCGGAAAATGCGATTCAATTAAAGCCTCATCCTCCTTTGTTATATAATTGGAATGCTCTCCACTAATAAAAAGCGTTGGTTTACTAAAGATTGCAGTTTCGTACAATGCCTCGCCAATCTTAGAAATCTCTTTGGACAATACCGGCAAATTAAATTTAAAAGCCAAATTTTCTGGTGTTTGCCAATACAAGTTTTTCAATAAAAATTGTCGAACTCCTGTTTGTGAAAAATAATTGGACAAAAGTGTATCTGCTTCTTTTCTTGAGTGTACTTTTGCAGCACTGACTGCATTTAAACCCAAAATAATTTCCTGATGATGAGGCGGGTAATATTTTGGGCCTATGTCTACCACAACCAGTCTCTCCACTCTACTAGGGTATTTACAGGCAAATAGCATAGCCACCTTACCTCCCATAGAATGGCCAACTAAATAAATTTTATCTAGATTCTTTTCTTCCAAGTAAGCCAATAAATCTTCGCACATCAAATCATAAGAATGGAAGTCAGAATGAAAAGATTTTCCATGGTTTCGTTGATCCAAAATATGTGTTTCAAAAAACTGCCCAAACTCTTTAGCCAAACCTTGCCAATTGTCTAACATACCAAAAAGACCATGCAGAATAACTAAAGGCTTTCCTTCTCCAAAGGTTTTAGCATTTAGCAACTTAGACATTTAGCTTAGCTAAATACAATTGAACAGTATTTTCTAATCCGTAATAAAGCGCATCAGAAATTAAAGCATGCCCAATAGAAACCTCCATAAGCTCAGGAACGTTCTTAGAAAAGTAATGTAGATTTTCCAAATTCAAATCATGACCCGCATTTAACCCTAAACCTAAATCTGAAGCCAAAAGGCCTGCATCAGTAAAAGGCTTTACAGCCGCTTCTTTATTTAATGGATACAAAGTTGCGTAAGGTTCAGTATACAATTCAACTCGATCGGCACCAACAATTTTGGCCCCCTCAATAAAAGTAGCAGCTGTTCCTGTAAAAAGTGAGGTGCGAATACCGTTCGCTTTAAGCTCACTTATAACTTCTGCTAACATCGATTTGTTTTTTAGAGTATCCCATCCAGCATTAGAAGTGAGGGCTCCTGGTTTATCGGGCACTAAAGTTACCTGCGTTGGTCGTAGCTCTCTTACCAAGTCTATGAATTGTTTATTGGGGTAACCCTCCACATTAAACTCTGTAGAAACTAAAGAACTTAAATCTCTAACATCCTTATATTTTATATGGCGTTCGTCAGGACGTGGATGAACGGTGATTCCTTCCGCTCCAAATCGTTCTATATCTCTAGCTACTTGAAGTAAATCTGGCGTATTATGCCCTCTTGCATTACGCAAGGTAGCTACCTTGTTGATGTTAACACTTAGTCTGATCATTATTTAACATTTATTAGTAGTAAATACCAAGTCGCAAAGTTAAAAAATACTAAGTTTGTACGAAGCATATATTATATGATTGCGAGCGAATTAATTCAAACCCAAATTCCGGTTCTAAACTTATCGGACAATATACAGACTGCCCTCAACTATTTTGAGGAGTATAAACTGTACCAAATTCCTGTAGTTGGACCAAATGGATATGTTGGTTTATTTGAGGAAGACACTGCCTTGGGGGCTTCAAATAATTGCAAGCTTGAAACATTAAAAGTTCATTTTTTAAAAACAAAAATTAGAGAAGAAGACCATCTGTATTCTGCCTTAAGTTGTTTTTTGAAAATGGACATTTGTATTCTTCCAATTATAGACACACAAGACAAGTATTTAGGCTGCATTACAGAAAAAGCCTTATTTAAAAAGACCTGCGAATGGCTAAGTGTGGATGACATTGGAGGCCTGCTTCACTTAGAAGTTGAACAACGAAACTATAGCCTTGTTCAAATTGCTCAGATTGTAGAATCTAATCATGCCAAAATTATTAGCAGTGTTTGTATTCCTTTACATAATAGTCCAACACTTGTAGAAGTAATCATTAAAATTAATCGTGAAGAACTCTCTGGTATAATACAGACATTTGAGCGGTATGAGTATAAAATTATTGCAACACATCACAAAAACATTCATCAAGAAGGACTGGACGAACGCTTCGGATCTTTTATTAAATACTTGAACATATAACGTTATGAAAGTAGCTGTTTATGGAAAACAATTCCAAGAAGATGTAGCGCCCTTTGTATTAGAACTTTTTCAAGAACTCGAAAAAGCCCAGATGGAGATTTTGGTATACGAACCGTTCTACGACTTTCTATCCAAGCAAAGTAATTTAAACTTATTCCTTAACACATTTAGCACTTCTGAGGAATTAAAAAACAACATTGAACTATTTGTTAGTATAGGTGGAGACGGGACCATTTTAGATGCAACAACACTAATTAGAGATTCGGGTATTCCTATTATAGGAGTAAATACTGGCCGGCTTGGGTTTTTAGCAGATATTGCAAAAGACGAAATACCTAAAACCATAAAACAATTGGTTAACAAGCGCTTTAGTATTGACCAACGTACTTTGTTAAAACTAGAAGCTGATCAGCCCATTTTTGGAGATTTAAACTTTGCCTTAAACGAGGTTACCATCTCTCGAAAAGACACGACATCGATGATTACGATAACAACGTATATAAACGACAAGTTTTTAAACTCATACTGGGCAGATGGACTTATTATAGCAACACCTACTGGCTCTACCGGGTACTCCTTAAGCTGTGGTGGTCCTATTGTAATGCCCGGATCTAATAATTTTATTATCACACCAATTGCACCTCACAATTTAAATGTAAGACCACTCGTTATTAGTG
>CAWVTK010000054.1:0-12637 GCA_963933205.1 uncultured Flavobacteriales bacterium | reverse complement strand
AAAATGTTAAGGCATCCGTTAAAAGGAAAAACCACATCATCATTTTTCCATAACTGGCCTTAAAAGGATTAACTCCTCCGCGCCAAACGCTTTCTGTAGTTGATTGTGATGCCATACTATATGATTGCTTGTGTGTAATTTATAGTTCTTATTTAAGACTTCTGTTTCTGAAGTTTTCTTAAGCGATGCAAATATATGTCTTTCCTTGATAAGAGAAAAACCTATTCTTTGCTTTCAAGCTTGATTACCTTGTTTAGAGTATTTCTAAATATGAAGTATTCGTGCTTTTAAATAGTAAATCATCTGGTGAGTAGTAAAAACAGGAATAAGTAAAGCCATAAGCCTCCTAAAAAGTGCCAAAATATTACACCTAGTTCTAAGCCTAAAGCATTTTCACTTGAGTATTTGTTTTGTCGAGCGTTTAAGAACATGAGTACTATTGATATAATTCCAGCTACTAAGTGTGCTAAGTGAACAAGTGTAATAACGTACACAAAAGACCCTGCGGCATTACTGCTTTGTCCAGTAAAAAACACGCCCATGTCGTGCATTTGAGACCAACCTTCGAATTGTAAAATGGTGAAGGCTATACCCAGCATAAACGAAACCCCTAATAGTTTACGGGTAGCAGCAAAATTATTAGCTCTTGCTGCTTGCAAACTTTTTTGAATGGCAAAACTACTTATTATAATAACAGCGGTACTTAGAAAAAAAGCATCTGGTAAGTCAAAATCCATCCAATTGCCTTCTGCTTTTCGAACGATGTATCCAGATGTTAAGCCTATAAATAACATCACGATACTGATCATTGAAATGAAAAGTAGTGGTTTACGTGTCTTTTTTTTGTGGAGTTCTGTAGTTGGGCTCATCTATTGTAGTATGTATTTATCGAGTAAGTAAATAATTTGAATTGCTGGTAAGTAAATTAAGCTTCCAAACATTAGTTTTTTTGCCGATGCATGGTCGCAATTTTTTAAGAGTAAAACACTTTTTTTGTACAAGTAAACTCCCATAATAAATATTGCTATGGCTCCATAGGGAGTTAGTATAAGTTTACTTTCTATCCCAATATAAGGAAATACAAATGGCATAATGGATACAGGAATCAACCAGATGGTATAAAGCATTGCTTGAAAAGCAGTCTTTTTATCTTTCATTCCCGAAGGAAGCATTCTAATTCCTGCTTTTTTGTAGTCTTCATCAAGCATCCAAGCAATAGCCCAAAAGTGAGGGAATTGCCAAAGGAATTGTATGGCAAATAAAGTTCCCGATTCAATGCCAAATTGATTGGTTGCAGCTACCCATCCGAGCATAAAGGGAATTGCTCCTGGAAATGCGCCAACAAAAACGGCAATAGGGCTTACTGTTTTTAAAGGGGTGTAAACTGCTGCGTACAAAACCAATGCAGCTGCACCAAATAGAGCAGATTTTGCATTTATTGCGTAAAGTATTAAAATACCTAAAAGGCCTATGATGCTTGAGAATAATAAACCTTCAGAAGATTGCATTCTACCGGCAGGTATGGGTCTTTGTTTAGTCCTGTCCATTAGTTTGTCGGTCTCTTTTTCGTAAACCTGATTAAAACCGTTGGAAGAGGCTACCACCATAAAGCCACCAATCAATAGCATAAATAGTATTTTGAAATCTACTTGATCTGCTGCGAGTAAATAACCTACCAATGCCGAAAATACTACGGTGCTAGAAAGTCGTAATTTTGCTAATTGACTGTAATCTTTAATCTTGTTTTTCAAGTAGGGTAGATTTATCTACTTGCAAAAATAAGGATTAGATTTTTTATTGAGTGTCTTTTTTTCTAAAAGTTACCTTGTTCAATCACTTGAATTCTGTCTTCTCCTAATCTTACTTGAAGCCATTCTTTTAATTGATCAGAGTGGTTTTCTGTACTCCAAATTGGAATTAATGTGGCTAAGGTGTCTAAGCTTTCAGAATCTACTCGTATAGTAGAGCCAAAAGAGAGGCTTTTTAATTCGGGGTATTGAATATAGATTTCTTTTTGAAGTTGAATCCAATCGATTTGTGCTCCTTGCAAAGTTTTAATTTGGTTAGAAAGCCGCTCAATTTCACTGTTTTTTGTTTGTAATTCGGCTACATTTTTCTGATACAAATCTTTAATAATACCAGATTTTACTTGAGCTCCGATTGTGCCGGCCAGTTCTTCGCTGTTGTTTTTGTTTTGGATAACTTTAAGAACGGTGTTTTCCATATCGGTTTTTAATAATCGATCGTTCCAGGCCCAAATTACATCATCAGGAATTTGTTTTCCAATCATAAAAACTTCAATTGTAGAGCCTTCTTTGCTGTAGTTTAATTTTTGGTTGATAATTTCAGAACCCGAGTGTCTTATGTACTCTTGTGTAAAGGTAGCTGCACGTCGCTGAAACATAGACTCTTGGGTTACCTCAAAAAATAGAAATGCACTTGGAATTATGATGACTAAGCTTATGAATGTTATGTGTCGCTTTCCTTTCTTTTCGGTAAGCTTGTCTATAAACGAGATGTATGGGAAACGCAAGTATCTAACAATTATTAAAGTGGCTAAACTTATAAAAACCGAGTTGAGTAAGAACAGGTAAAGCGCGCCTAAAAAGAAGGTAAAATTCCCATTTGCCAATCCATAACCAGCGGTACATATTGGAGGCATAAGAGCTGTTGCAATAGCAACGCCTGGAATTACGGTGCTTGCATCTTTTCTGCTGATAGCAATTATTCCTGCTAAGCCACCAAAGGCGGCTAGTAGAGCATCCAGTAAAGTAGGCTGTGTTCTGGCAAGAAGTTCTGCCTGAACATCTTCTATGGGGCTTATTAAAAAGAAAATGGTAGAAGTAAGCAGGCTAATTCCAAGTGCAATTAAAAAGTTTTGAAGTGATAATTTAAAATTCTTTAGATCGTTTGTTCCTATTGATAAACCTACTCCTAGTATCGGTCCCATTAATGGAGAAATGAGCATGGCTCCAATCACTACAGCCGAGGAGTTTATGTTTAATCCAATGGAACAAATAATAATGGAGCAAATTAAAATCCAAACATTGTACCCTTTAAAGGTGATGTCTTTTAAGATGTTTGATCTTATTTCTTCGTGGTTAAGGTTGTCGTCATTAAACTTTAAGGTTGTTTTTATCAATTGGAAAGAACTCTTAAGGAGCATTCCAAATTGATTTAATAAACCCGATAGTTCTTGTTTAGGAGGTTTTGTATTACTTGGTTCTAACATACGAGAAAATTGTTTTATTTTTTAGTCATCTTAGCTTTTAAATTAGGAGCTCATGCAAGCTAAGAATGCGTAATAAAAAAGGAGTTCAATAATTGTCTAATGTATAAATTTAATCAGGCTTTTCAAATTCTCAGTAATTAGAAACAAACAGTAATAAAGAAGTGTGCACGAATTGTATTTACACAAAGTCCTCACCTTTTTGTTCTCGAGCATCCATCATGTATTGTTTAATAAGCTGCTCATTTTCTTTTTTGCAAATAAGTAAAACATTCGTTCGGTCTACTACAATATAATCTTTAAGTCCATCTACAACAATTAGTTTTTTACTGTTCGAATGAATCATGTTTTGAGAAGAATTGTACAAAATAACATTATCACTTACCAAAGCGTTTTGTTGTGCATCTTTTGGTATTTGAGTGTAAATTGAGCCAAAGGTTCCGAGGTCGCTCCAGCCAAAATCTGCTGGTAGAACGAACACATTATCTGCTTTCTCCATAATACCAAAATCAATGGAAATACTTTTTAAAGTAGGGTAAAGCTTGTTTATAAATTCAACTTCTTGGCCAGTGTTTAGTAAATGCTTACCTCCATCGAAAGCATCGTGTAGGTTTTCTAAATCTATTTTAAATCGAGCTATTATATTTGCTGTAGACCAGATGAATATTCCTGAATTCCATAAAAAATCTCCTGATAATAAAAACTCTTCAGCTAATTCTAAGTTTGGTTTTTCTGTAAAAGTTTTAACTTTTTTCAAATCCGAACTCGTCCCTAAAGATTCATTAGAGTATTGTATATAACCATAACCAGTGTCTGGTCTACTAGGTTTCATGCCTAAGGTTACTAAAATATTGTTGTCGGTTACATTTTTAAAGGCAAGGTTTACGCAGTTTGTAAAACTTTTTTGATCTAATATAAGGTGATCCGAAGGTGCAACAATCATCACAGCATTCGGGTTTTGTTGCTGAATTTTAAAAGCAGCGTATGCGATACAAGGAGCTGTGTTTTTCATTTCGGGCTCGCACAGCACTTGTTCTTGCTTAACATCCAATTGGTCTAGAACGAGTGTTTGGTAAATTTTATTGGTTACAATGTAGATGTTTTCACTCGGGCATACCTCTGTAAGCCTATCAAAAGTTTGTTGTATAAGTGTTTTTCCAGTCCCTAAAATATCGATAAACTGTTTGGGATGTTTGGTTCTGCTCATCGGCCAAAACCTACTACCTATCCCGCCAGCCATTATTACAGCATAGTTATTCGTATTCATAGGTTAGGAATGTTTTGTGTTTTCAATTGTATTATTTTGTCCTTGTAAGCCAGGGCAATCACAAGACTTAAGTGCTGTGCACGAATTAATAAGCATTGAGCTAATAAGCGTGAAAAGTAGAAATACTGGTTTTTTTATTTTTTTTGAACTCATAGCTGTGTTAAAATCGTTTATTTAATTATAGATTCGGTAAATTTACATTTATTTTATACAAAATTCATACTATGGGCTTAATTGCTTCTTTTGGAAAATACCTTCTTTTTATCGCCGAAGTTTTTAGAAAGCCAGAGCGACGTTCGGTAATGTATAAGCTGGTAGTTAAAGAGGTTTATGAATTGGGCTTTAAATCGCTCTCCTTTGTTGTTTTTGTTTCACTATTCGTAGGGGCTGTTGTAACCATTCAAACAGCAACAAACATGACTGGTAGCTGGATGCCCCGGTATTTAATAGGCTATGCAACCAGAGACGCAATTATCTTAGAATTTTCGCCAACTATTATTAGCTTGTTATTAGCCGGAAAAATTGGTTCTAATATAGCCTCTAGCATCGGAACCATGAGGGTAACAGAACAAATTGATGCGCTTGAGGTTATGGGTGTTAATCCGGCAACTTACCTGGTTAGACCAAAAATATTTGCTTTGGTCTTTTTTAACCCTTTTCTTATATCGTTAAGTATGTTTGGCGGTATTTTTGGTGGTTTAGTTGCCGGCACATTGGCTGGAGAATGTACAACTGCAGAATTTATCACCGGAATTCAATACGATTTTAATTCTTTTAAAGCGGTTTATGCAATTATCAAAACCTTACTATTTGCTTTTGTTATAGCAAGTGTTTCTTCGTTTCATGGCTTTTACACACAAGGTGGCGCACTAGAAGTTGGTAGGTCTAGTACCAAGGCAGTGGTTTACAGTTCTGTAGTAATTATTGTATTAAATTATATATTAACTCAGTTACTTTTAAACTAATGATTGAGATAAAAAATATTGTGAAGTCTTTTACCGACAAAACGGTTTTAAATAACGTGTCTTTTGCATTTGAAAAGGGCAAAACCAATTTGGTAATCGGGCAGAGCGGATCGGGTAAAACAGTGTTGCTAAAATGTTTGCTTGGTTTGCACGAGCCAGAAAAAGGCTCTATTGTATTCGACGGTACTAACATCGTAGGTAAGTCTACTAAAAATCTAAAAAATTTACGAAAACAAATAGGGATGGTTTTTCAAGGAGGAGCCCTATTTGACTCAATGAACGTCGAAGAAAACGTGCTTTTTCCACTCCAAATGTTTTCAGACTTAGCTAATTCCGATATGTTAGATCGGGTTAATTTTTGTTTGAAAAGAGTTAATTTGGAGAATGTTAATCATCTTTACCCTTCTGAAATAAGTGGAGGAATGAAAAAAAGAGTCGCCATAGCGAGAGCTATCGTGTTAAACCCTAAATACCTTTTTTGCGATGAGCCCAACTCTGGCTTAGATCCTTATACAGCCATTTTAATTGACAATCTTTTGCAAGAAATTACACATGAGTACCAAATGACTACAGTTATTAACACTCATGATATGAATTCCGTGATGGAAATTGGACAGAAAATCCTATTTATTAAAGACGGAAAAAATGTATGGCAGGGAACAAAAACCGACATAATCACTTCCGATAGCAAAGCCTTACAAGATTTTGTTTTTTCCTCGGAGTTATTTAAAACCATTAAACGCATTAAAAGCTAATTAATTATCATCTACCAACCTTTCCTTTAGCAGTTGTACTATCTTTTTTACTAGTATTTATCTTTTTATCGCTTTAAATATATTTAAATGAATTGTTTAACTTTAAAAATAACACGATTTATTTAGGTGAAATCCCGAAATTTCACTAAAATTGTTCTTAATTATATCTTTATAAATAACGTATTTAGTACACATTATGAAAAAACACTACCTATTATTTACCGCTTTTGTGCTATGCTCTTTTGCAAATGCTCAATTCGAATTTTCAGATGATTTTGAAAGCTACAGTGTTGGAGATTATGTTGGCTCAAACTCAAGTTATTGGACTACGTGGAGTGGAGATGTTGGAACTACCGAAGATGTTCAGGTAACGAATGTTTTGGCAAATGAAAGCTCAAATTCTATTTACTTTTCATCTACTGCTTCAGACGGCGGGCCACAAGATGTTGTTGTAGATTTTGGAGAAGTTTTCACCTCCGGTGATTTTGTTTTTGAGTCTAGTTTTTATATAAATCAATCTTCCGGAGCTTATTTTAATTTTCAAGCAGAATCCGAAATAGGTGAAACCTGGGCACTAGATTGTTCTATGTCGAATGGAGCCATTTCAATAGAAAACAGTTCTACGCCAATGGTAACTGGTGCTTATCCTCAAGCCGCTTGGTTTACATTGAGGGTAGAAGCAGATTTAACTACAAACAACTGGGAAGTTTTTGTTGGAGGAGTCTCCATTGGATCTTTTTCCAATCCTGTAAATCAATTGGCTTCACTCGATATTTTCCCTGTTCAAGGAAACCAATTTTATGTCGACAATATTTCTATATCTCACGCCCCTTATGTATTGACAAATCTTAATGGTGCTATGATGTTAATAAATCCAATTGAAGGTTTGGTTTCTCAAGAACGATTTGCAACTGTAGAGGTTAAAAATTTAGGTCTAACAACCATCAATTCTTTTGATGTTGTATTGAATTATGTAGGTTCTGAAATTACCGAATCGGTTTCTGGTGTTTCTTTAAATTCCTATGAGTCTATGATGGTTGAGTTTACAACTCCAATAATATTAAGCCAAGGTGAGGCGGATTTGACTGCAACCATTTCAGCAATTAACGGTGCTATAGGGCCAGACGATAATCTTGATGATGATGTAAAAGTAGTGCCTGTAAATGCTATAAAACCTGCTAATGGGAAAATAGTGATTGCAGAAGAAGGCACCGGAACCTGGTGTGGCTGGTGCCCACGTGGTACAGTAGCTATGGATTTAATGGCTCATAATTACGAAGGTTATTATCAGGGTATTGCGGTACACAATGGCGACCCTATGACTGTGCCTCTTTACGATGCAGATCTTGAAGTGTCTGGATACCCCAGTGCTTTAGTAGACAGAGGATCAGAAATTGATCCAGGAGTTATAAAGACTGATTTTATGCAACGTATTGTTATAGAACCGTCCGCTATTATTACAAATGGAGCTGCTATGGTTGGCGATTCTTTAAACGTATCTTTAACAGTAGATTTTAATACAACCGTAAGTGGCAATTGGAAAATTGCTTGTGTACTTACCGAAGATGGAGTTTCTGGTACTGCAAATAATTATTCACAATCAAATTATTACTCGGGTGGAGCTGATGGTGATTTGATTGGTTTGGACGGCACGAATTGGGCAGATTTACCCGGTACTGTAAATGCCTCAAACATGGTTTACGATCATGTTGCTAGAGCTTTAAGTCCTAGTTTTGATGGATATGCTGGCTTTCCAAATTCAATCGAATCTGGAGGTTCTTACACTTTTAATTTCAAATTTGGAATGGATGCTAATTGGAAAGCTGAAGACATGCATATTGTTGGTATGTTAATGGATGCATCGGGTAGAACAGATAACGGCTCCTCTTCTAGTATAGACGCTGCCATTGCTAACGGGTTTGTAAATGGCTCAGAAGTTTTAGCTACCACTGATCTAGAACAATTTGATGCGGTATTGAATCTATATCCAAACCCAACAACAGATTATTTGAAATTAGCTTTTAATATCAAACAGGCTTCAGATGTTCAAATTAATATTTTAAATGTTGCAGGACAAATTGTTGCAAATAACAAATACACTCGTGTAGTTGGTGCTCAAACCTTACCTTTAAATGTGTCTGGTTTTAGTGTTGGATTGTATACGGTAGAGCTTTTAATAAATGGCGAAGTAATTTCTAAGCAATTTGTAAAACAATAAGTTTTTAAACTCATTTTTTTAATTTTGTATAAAGCCTTTCGAGAAATCGAGAGGCTTTTTTTTAATTCGATTCTTTTATGAAACTTGATTTTACAATACAGTATAAAATCTTGCAAGTACAAATGAATATATCGAAGCTTAATTTAAAATTTTATAAAGTATATAAGTGTAAAACTATCAGAATTATAATGCTCGTATTTGGCGGATTTCAATGCTAAATTTTAAATTAAATTCCATATTGTCAATTCCTTCAATTTTTCTATTTTTGTAGGGTAATTTTTATTTCAAACCAAATTAATACCAGCTATTTTTGCATAAAACCTATCGATATATCAAAGAGAGCTTTTGCTAGGTAAATAAATCATAACCTATCCACATGGATGGGTTTTTTAGTTAAAATAAATGAAGCAGTTCGATCAGAATATTTTAGATGTAATTGGGAATACACCAATTATTAAACTGAATAAGGTAGCTAATCATGTAGCATCTTCTATTTACGTTAAATTAGAATACCTAAACCCAGGAGGTTCTATAAAAGACCGTATGGGAGTGTACTTATGTGAACAAGCTGTAAAGCGAGGAGATCTTAAGCCAGGAGGAACCATTGTTGAATCTACATCGGGAAATACAGGAGTTGGAATAGCTCTTTTTGCAGCCATAAATGGTTACAAATGCGTATTTGTAATGGCAGACAAGCAATCGCAAGAAAAAATAGATAACCTTAAGGCTTACGGAGCAAAGGTTCTTGTATGTCCAACTAATGTTGAGCCCGAAGATCCTAAATCGTATTATTCTGTTGCAGCAAACTTAGCTAAACTCCCCAATTCGGTCTTTTTAGATCAATACGGTAATATGGATAACGGAGCATCGCACTTTGAGCTAATTGGTCCAGAGATTTACGCGCAAACCAATGGCGATTTCGATACTTTAATGGCAGGGATTGGTACCGGAGGTACAATTTCAGGATGTTCTCGTTACTTAAAACCTAAAATGCCAAATCTTAAATCTGTTGCTGTAGATTGTGATGGCTCCATATTAAAAGAATACCACGAAACCGGTAAAATGGGCAAGGCTTATGGATACGCGGTAGAAGGAATAGGAGAGGATTTTATTCCTAAGAACGTTTTATTCGATTTAATAGACAAATTTGTTCGTGTTGGCGACGAAGAATCCTTTCATATGACCCGACGATTGTTGCAAGAAGAGGGCATTTATTCTGGAGGTTCTAGTGGTTCTGCTGTAGTTGGAGCTATACGTTATGCAGAAAGCCTGAAAAAACCCGAACGAATATTGGTTATCCTTCCAGATTCTGGAAATAGATACGCCTCTAAAATCTACAATAATACTTGGATGATAGAAATGGGCTACCTTAAAGAGGAGAGTTCTAAAGACGAATTAGATTTACAAATTGATAAAATTTTAGACAATGCTTAACAATAAACTTCAAAAAGGAACACGTGCTATTCATGTAGGTAATGAGCCTGATGAGACAACAGGATCTGTAATTCCCCCAATTTATCAAACCTCCACTTTTGTTCAATCAAGTCCAGGTAAACATAAAGGTTACGAATATACACGTTCGCATAATCCAACGCGAACGCGCTTAGAAGAATGTTTGGCTTCCCTAGAAAATGCTCAGCATTGTTTGGTTACCGCAAGCGGTATGTCTGCTGTTTCATTAATATTTCAATCATTCCCCCAAGGAACCAAAATTATTTGTGGTGATGATGTGTATGGAGGAACCTACAGAATATTAAACACCATTTACAACGAGCGCTTTGAAATTAAACATGTAAATACTTCCGATACAAAGTCGGTGTTAAAAGAATTGGCTTCTTTCGAGCCAGATTTAGTTTGGTTAGAATCTCCTACAAACCCGATGCTTCAGATTAGCGATATAAAAGCTATTTGTGAGGCTTCTCATAGCGTAAACGCTAAAGTTGTTGTAGACAATACTTTTATGAGTCCTTATTTTCAAAATCCATTAGATTTAGGAGCCGACATGGTTTTGCATTCTCTAACAAAATACATTAATGGGCACAGTGATGTGGTTGGCGGTGCTATCATGTTAAACAATAATGAGCAATTTGATAAACTTTGGTACTTACAAAACTCTATTGGACCCAGTCAATCTCCATTTGATAGTTGGTTAGTACTAAGAGGAATAAAAACTTTAGCTTTACGAATGCGTGCTCATGAGTCGAATGCTATAGAAATTGCAAAGTATTTAGAAACACATCCAAAAGTCGCTAAAGTTATTTACCCCGGTTTAAAATCTCATCCTCAACACGAACTAGCCAAACAACAAATGTCTGGGTTTGGTGGGATGTTAAGTATTTACATTAAAGGAGACCTGAGCCAATGCACAACATTCCTAGAAGAGGTTAAATTGTTTGCTCTTGCAGAAAGTCTTGGTGGGGTAGAGAGTTTAATAGAACATCCTGCAATTATGACCCATGCATCTGTTCCCATAGAGGAGAGAGCAAAGTTAGGTATAGCAGACAACTTTGTTCGTCTTTCTGTAGGAGTAGAAGACGTGGAAGATTTAATAGCCGATTTAGCAAAGGCATTAGCCTCTGTTTAAATAATGTTTGAAGTATATTTAAAGCATATGTTTTTAAGTTTAAAGCTCTAATGCTGTCGGTTTAGCCTTATGATAATGAACTATTTACTATTGAATCAAGAAACGGAACGGCTACGATTTAGACCTGTAGTACAGGATGATTTTGATGCCTGGTTTCCGTTTTTTACAGACAAGCAGATACTTACTTATTTTGGAATTGATACAGCCTTAAGCGAACAGAAATTGTGCGAAAATTGGTTCGACAAAGTGTTTACGCGCTATAAAGATAATTTAGGTGGGATGAACGCCGTAATTTTAAAAAGTACTGGCGAGTTAATTGGTCAATGCGGACTCCTAATTCAAACAATTCAAAATAAGCAAAGATTGGAGGTAGGCTATTCTCTATTGCCAAAATTTAGAGGTTTAGGATACGGAACTGAGATGGCTTTAAAGTGCAAAGAATTTGCTTTTGAAAACGCACTTGCAGAGCAACTAATTTCGATGATTCATGTGGAAAACAGCGCATCAGAAAGAGTTGCAATAAAAAATGGTATGTTCTTAGAAAATACGATCGATTTTGAAGGCATGCTGTATAATATTTACACCCTAGATAAATGATGAATTTGTTAGGAGCTAAAAATAAAGGCGAAGTCGTCTACGAGCACAGTGTCCTTTCCATCTTAGTGGCTTTAACTTATGAGGATAGCTGCACTGCAAAAAACTACGCTAAGCAGTATAAAAACAAGAAAAACCTACCCTCAGACAAAATAAGAGGATTTAAATTTGAGCTCGACTCAGAGTCCGATTCATTAAAAATTGACTTCTCTAAGTCGTTTGAATTTTTAATTAAAGATTTAAAATTATTCCCCCTTAAATAAAAATTCAAATGGAAACGATGATTTTTGAAAAGTTGGAAACCGTTTTTGGGTATAAAAAATTCAGACCTCTACAAGAGGAAATCATACGAAGAACAATTTCTGGAGAAGATAGTTTGGTCTTGATGCCAACGGGAGGGGGGAAGTCTATGTGTTTTCAAATACCGGCATTATGTTTAGATGGGATCACACTGGTAGTTTCGCCCTTAATTTCTCTTATGAAAGACCAGGTTCAAGCGCTGCAAGCTAATGGAGTAAACGCACGATTTTTTAACAGCAGCTTAAGCCCTTCAGAAGAGAATTTGGTGGTACAAGAAGCGATTAATGGAGAAATTAAAATTTTATATTTATCTCCCGAAAAACTTCTTTCTGTTAAGAATAGCTGGCTAAAAGAACTTACAATTTCTTTAGTTGCAATAGATGAGGCTCATTGTGTTAGTATGTGGGGTCATGATTTTAGAAAAGAATACACACAATTAAAGTCGTTTAGACAATCTTTAGCTAATGTTCCTTTTATTGCGCTAACGGCCACTGCAGATAAATCTACAAGAGTAGATATTATTAACCAACTCGGTTTAAATAATTCAAAACTTTTTATATCCTCCTTCGATAGAAGTAATATAAGCATAGACGTTAGAGGTAATTATTCTAAAAAGGAAAAATTAGATCAAATAGTAGCTTTTATAAATGAAAAGCCAAACGAAAGTGGAATTATTTACTGCTTGAGTAGAAAAAACACCGAAGAGGTGTCTGCGTATTTAAATT
>CAWVTK010000053.1:0-12759 GCA_963933205.1 uncultured Flavobacteriales bacterium | reverse complement strand
TTATCTATACTTTTAATCAACAAAAAAACCACCCGATGGGTGGCTTTTACTGTGTAAATTAACTTTTAGATTACATATTTCTGCGGTATTGACCACCAACCTCGAACAAGGTTGAGGTCATTTGACCCAGAGAACAGGTCTTAGCTACCTCCATCATTTTTGCAAATATGTTTTGATTGTGCAATGCAGCGGTTTGTAAAGACATTAAAGATTCTTGTTTAACATCCTTATGAGAAGCTTGTAAATCAGTCAGCATATTAATTTGATACATTTTCTCTTTTTCTGTAGCACGAATAACCTCGTCTGGTATAACCGTTGGAGATCCTTTTGAGCTTAAAAAGGTGTTTACACCTATAATAGGGAACTCTCCTGTATGTTTTAAAGTTTCGTAATAGAGGCTTTCTTCCTGTATTTTACCTCTTTGATACATGGTTTCCATAGATCCTAAAACTCCGCCTCTTTCATTTATTCTGTCAAACTCTAGTAATACTGCATCTTCTACCAAGTCGGTAAGCTCTTCGATGATGAAAGAACCTTGAATTGGATTTTCATTTTTAGACAAGCCTAGCTCACGGTTAATAATTAATTGTATGGCCATTGCTCTACGAACAGATTCTTCTGTGGGAGTTGTAATAGCTTCGTCGTAGGCATTTGTATGTAAGGAGTTGCAATTGTCGTTAATGGCATAGAGGGCTTGAAGTGTAGTTCGAATGTCGTTAAAATCTATCTCCTGAGCGTGTAAAGATCGACCCGAGGTTTGAATATGGTATTTCAACTTCTGAGCTCGCTCATTGGCTCCATATTTATTCTTCATGGCTTTTGCCCATATTTTTCTAGCAACTCTTCCTATTACAGAGTACTCTGGATCTATTCCATTAGAGAAGAAGAAGGATAAGTTTGGACCAAAGGCATTGATATCCATTCCTCGACTTAGGTAATATTCGACGTAAGTAAATCCGTTACTTAGAGTAAATGCTAGTTGGGTTATTGGGTTTGCTCCTGCTTCTGCAATGTGGTAGCCCGATATGGAAACCGAATAAAAATTACGAACTTCTTTTTGGATAAAATACTCTTGTACATCTCCCATTAGACGCAGTGCGAATTCGGTAGAAAAGATACAGGTATTTTGAGCTTGATCTTCTTTTAATATGTCGGCCTGAACAGTACCTCTTACTTGAGACAGCGTTTTTGCTTTTATAGATGCATAAACATCTGCAGGGAGAACTAAGTCTGCTGTGAGGCCTAGAAGCATTAAACCTAAACCATCGTTACCTTCGGGTAATGGACCTTGGTAAGTGGGCTTGGAAATACCTCTTTCTTTAAATATAGTTTCAATTTTTAGTTGAATTTCGTGCTCTAAATTGTGTTTCTTTATATACAACTCGCATTGTTGATCGATGGCAGCATTCATAAAGAAAGCAAGGAGCATTGGTGCTGGGCCATTTATTGTCATGGAAACAGAAGTACTAGGTGCAGACAAATCGAAACCTGAGTACAACTTCTTAGCATCGTCTAAACAACAAATAGAAACACCTGCATTTCCAATTTTGCCGTAAATATCTGGTCGTAAGCCTGGGTCGTTTCCATACAGAGTTACGGAGTCGAAAGCGGTAGAGAGTCTTTTTGCGGGCATTCCTAAACTAACGTAATGAAATCTTCGGTTTGTTCTTTCGGGTCCACCTTCACCAGCAAACATTCGGGTTGGATCTTCTCCTTCGCGTTTAAAAGGAAACAATCCTGAGGTATAAGGAAATTCGCCGGGAACATTTTCCTGAAGCGACCAACGTAATAAATCGCCCCAACCCTTGTATTTAGGTAAACATACTTTGGGTATTTGAATGTGAGAAAGAGATTCAGAATGAGTCTCGATGCTCAATTCTTTATCTCTAACTTTAAATTTATAGATAGGTGCTTTGTATTTAGCTACTTTTTCTGACCATTGCTCAATGATAAGTTTGTTTTTTGGAGCTAAGTCTAGTGCTATATTTTCGTAGGTTTCTTGAAGCCCTTTTATCAAGCGGTCTTTATCGTCTATATCTGTAGCCTTTAGCGTAGACATAGACTGCTGTAATGCATGTAATTTTTGGGCTACTTCTACTTGCTCATCTACCCACTTATCATAAGCTCTATTACTCTCTGCAATTTCAGAAAGATAGCGGATTCGTTTTGGAGGAATAATAAAAATCTTTTCCGACTGCTCTTCTGAGGGTGAGAAAGTAGAGTTTAGTTTAGCTCCTGTTTTATCAGATATTTTATCTACTATAGCTCGGTAAAGCGTATTCATTCCAGGATCGTTAAACTGAGATGCTATTGTTCCGTACACAGGAAGTTCTTCGTCCTTCGCATCCCATAAATTATGGTTGCGTTTGTATTGTTTTTTTACATCGCGAAGTGCATCTAATGCGCCGCGTTTGTCAAATTTATTCAATGCAATAACATCGGCAAAATCTAACATGTCTATTTTCTCTAACTGAGTTGCAGCTCCGTATTCAGGAGTCATTACGTATAAACTTGCATCAGAGAATTCTTCAATTTCTGTATCGGACTGTCCGATACCGGAGGTTTCTAGAATTATTAAATCGAAGTTAGCAGCTTTTAATACCTCCAAGGCTTCAGAAACATGTTTGGATAGAGCCAGGTTAGACTGTCGGGTTGCCAAAGAACGCATATAAACGCGTTCGTTATTAATCGCATTCATTCGAATACGATCGCCTAATAAAGCTCCGCCTGTTTTACGTTTTGAGGGATCGACTGAAACGATGGCAATTTGTTTCTCTTTAAAGTCAATTAAAAAACGTCTTACCAACTCGTCTACTAATGATGATTTTCCTGAACCACCGGTACCGGTAATTCCTAAAACAGGTACTTTATTGTTCTTAGAGAGCAATCGAATAGCTTCTAAAGTTTCCGCATATTTATCGGGGAAATTTTCTGCAGCAGAAATAGCTTGTGCAATTACTTTTTTGTCTTTCGCTTTAATTCTATCGAGCACATCTTTTGGTAAATACTCCCCAGTTGGGTAGTCACTGTTTTGTACCAGATGATTTATCATTCCCTGCAAGCCCATTTCTCGGCCATCGTCTGGAGCGTAAATACGAGTAATTCCGTGGTTCATGAGGTCTTTAATCTCATCGGGAAGAATTACACCACCTCCACCACCAAAAATCCGAATATGCTCCGCGCCTTTTTCTTTGAGCAAATCATACATATACTTAAAGTACTCGTTGTGCCCTCCTTGATATGAGGTTATGGCTATGGCATTGGCATCTTCTTGTATTGCAGTATTTACTACTTCTTCTACAGAGCGATCGTGTCCAAGGTGTATCACTTCGACTCCAGTAGCTTGAATGATTCGTCGCATAATATTAATTGCCGCATCATGTCCATCGAACAAAGAAGCTGCTGTTACTATACGAATTTTATTTTTTGATTGATATGATTTCTGTGTTTCCATATTTATTAGAGTCGCTATAAGGCTGTGTAAAATTAGAAAAATTAAGCGGAATATTTGATTGAGGTTAATGTACTAAAATACATAACTTTGCGTGCTTATGGAAATGCTAGCAAACTATGGATATTGGGGATTGTTTCTTTCTGCTTTTTTAGCGGGCTCGGTTATTCCGTTTAGTGCAGAGTTATTAATCGGTATACTTCTCTTCCAGGGTTTTGCTCCAATGCCATTAATTTTGGTAGCAAGCTTAGGCAATTGGCTTGGCGGATATACCGCTTTTTTTATGGGCTATTACGCTCGCTGGGATTTGATTAAGAGGTGTTTTGGAATTCATCCAGAAAAAATTGACCTATTTAAGGCAAAAAACAAGTACTCTTTAGAGGTACTTGCTCTTTTGTGTTGGATTCCAATTCTGGGAAGTGTTATTTTAATAAGCTTGGGATTAATGAAGCGTTCAATACTTAAAACGGGTGTTTTTATGTTTGTTGGTCGTTTTGCGCGCTATTGTGTTTGGGCCTTAATAAGCTTAAAAATTATGAACTTCTAGCAATTAGGACTTCAGTATATTTGCCAATTACTTAGCCTCTAAGAGTTTAAATTCATTTTCTAAAATTTGATCAAGAGCATCGGCATCAATTTGCTTGGCTATAATTTTCTTGTTAGCGTCTAAAACGTATAAACGTGGAGTTCCCATTACATTATACTTTCCTCTAAAATTAGAAACATTTTCTAAATCGATTACGTTGATCCAATCCTGCACACCGAATTCTTTTATGAATTCTTTCCACATTACTTCATCAAATTCGGTGCAAACAGCGTATACTTTTACGCCTTTGTCCATGTACTTTTCTAGCGTTTCTTTAACTAATGGTGTTTCTTTTTTACAGTGTCCACAGTCTGGGTCGTAAAAGAATAAAATGGTAAATGGGGCTTTAATAGAATGCATGTCTTGAGAAACGCCTTTATCGTCTGGCAGAGTAATAAAGGGGCCAACAGAACCAATTAAATTTGGACTAATACGCATGGCTTTATCGATAATATTTGTAAGCTTAACTTCATCTACCCAAGAAACTTGGCGGGTAACAAAATAACTAAAAACCATGTGAACAAAAACAGCATCGTGCCCCATAATTTTAGACGATTCGTAGTGATGCGTAGTCCAATTAATGATGTATTTAAAAATTTCGGAATCTGTACGTAATTTACGGATTAAAACATCAACATATTTAACAATAGAGTCGGATACTTGAGGCGTATACTCCACAATATACTTTTCCATTTTAGTATGAAAGACTGGAGTTCTAATCAACCGCTCATCGGTTAAATCGATGTTATCCCAAAAGTGGCTTTTAAAATAATTGTATTGAAACGTTGAATCTATAAATCCTGATTCGAGAACAGGTATTTCGGGAATATTAATGGGTTCTAATGCCTTTAAAATTTTCACAAATAATTGCTCGGCATTTTCCTCCATATACTTGGCCTTATAAACTTCTACTTCTTGGTTTACTTTGTTTAGTTTGGCATCTAGTTTTACACGTTTATTTGGGTCTAAATCTGTAGCGCTTAATTCCATTTTTATAGGCTGTACTTCAATCCCTTTTTTTAGCGTGTATTGCTGGTACTGGTAAAACAGTTGATTTTCTTTAGACCCTTCAATTTTCATTGATCCTACTAAGTCTTGTACCGAAGTTTGAAAACTGAAGTTTTGGGAGGCATCGATAATAAATTGAAAGAACTGCTTATCTGAAAGGAGCATAAAATACATACCGCCCTCTAAGACTTCGTCCGATTGAAAATGAAATGCACCATTTACAGACTGAACCGTATCTTTTACATATTGCTTATCTCCATAGTAGTATCCTAATAATACATCACCATCTTCTAGCCCATCAATACTCCCTTTTATAGAATAATTTTGAGCAGTGGATAGGTTCATAAAACCGAGTAGAATGGTAACAAAGCTTAGTAATTTCATGCTGTAAATTTTAATTTAGACAAAGATAATTTTTTTTTAAAGTAAAAGCTAAACTTAATGTTAAAACACCTTGAGAATGGTTAAGAACTAAATTACTTCTAAAAAAGGATTCGTACTACCAAATTAAATACCTTTGCAAAACTTAGAAAAAACTATGCAAGAACTAGAATTTACGCTCGACAAAGAGTTTATTGAACTCAATAAACTACTCAAGATAATGGCTTTAGTAGAAAGTGGTGGGCAGGCCAACGCTGTTATTTCTGACGGATACGTATTGTATAACGGAGAAGTTGATACTCGTAAGCGCTTAAAAGTGCGTAAAGGAGACCTTATAAAATTTGCGGATACTCATATTAGAATTTCCTAATGACTTTTGAAGAAGAAATTAAACGAAGAAGAACCTTTGCCATTATCTCTCATCCAGATGCGGGTAAAACGACTTTAACAGAAAAGCTTTTACTCTATGGTGGCGCTATTAATGTAGCCGGAGCTGTAAAATCTAATAAGATAAAAAAAACAGCAACTTCGGATTTCATGGAAATTGAAAGACAAAGAGGAATTTCTGTTGCTACCTCTGTTATGGGTTTTGAATACCAAGGCAAGAAAATAAACATTCTAGATACTCCTGGACACCAAGATTTTGCCGAAGATACTTTTAGAACACTCACCGCTGCTGATTCTGTAATTGTAGTTATAGATGTTGCCAAAGGAGTTGAGCCCCAAACCGAAAAATTAGTGAAGGTTTGTAGAATGCGTAAAACTCCTATAATTGTCTTTATTAATAAATTAGATCGTATAGGTAAAGATGCATTTGATTTACTCGATGAAATAGAGGGGAAATTAGGAATTAAAGTACGTCCGTTAAGCTGGCCTATAGGAATGGGACCAGATTTAAAAGGTATTTACAATTTATACGATAGAAACTTACTTTTATATACACCCAATTCATCGGAACGCGTATCAGAAACCGTTGCAATTTCAGACATTTCTGATCCTGAGTTGGACAATCAAATTGGAGCAGAAGATGCTAAAATGCTTAGGGAAGAAGTAGAGTTAGTAGAATCTGTATACCCAGAATTTGATAGAGATGTTTATTTAAAGGGAGATATTTCTCCCGTATTTTTCGGCTCTGCCATAAACACATTCGGTATTCAAGAATTATTGCATTGTTTTTTAGACATTGCTCCTTGCCCACTGCCAAAAGATTCTGAAGAAAGACTTGTAGATCCTTTTGAAGAAAAATTTACTGGATTTATCTTTAAAATTCATGCAAATATGGACCCTAAACACAGGGACAGATTAGCCTTTGTAAAAATTGTGTCGGGTAAATTTAAACGAAACACCAACTACAAACACATCCGATTAAATAGAAATTTAAAATTCTCTAGCCCTACCGCTTTTATGGCAGAGAAGAAATCTATTGTAGAAGAAGCATTTCCTGGGGATATTGTTGGTTTACACGATACTGGTAATTTTAAAATTGGAGATACACTCACCGAGGGTGAATTGATTCAATACAAAGGAATTCCAAGCTTTTCGCCAGAAATGTTTCGTTTTGTTAACAATGCGGATCCTATGAAGACCAAACAATTGGCCAAAGGAGTGGATCAGCTTATGGACGAAGGAGTTGCGCAATTATTTACGATGAAAACAAATGGACGTAAATTAATAGGAACCGTTGGAGCTTTGCAGTTTGAGGTAATTCAATACCGTTTAAAACACGAATATGGAGCCTCCTGTAATTACGAAAACCATAACGTGCATAAAGCCTGTTGGATTTCTTGCAACGACAAAGGTGTTTTAGAGGAATTTAAAAAGGTTAAATACCGATCTATGGCTACCGATAAGTATGGAAGAGACGTTTTTTTAGCCGATTCGGCATTTACCATCCAAATGGCTGGACAAAAATTTCCGGAGGTTACCTTTCATTTTACCTCCGAATTTGACGATTAAGTTCGCTTAACCATATCAAAAAAAATCCGCTCGAGAGCGGATTTTTTTTATTTAAACAGTAGTTATAAGATTAGTTTTTTAGCCATTTCACCGTTCCTTCTTTTGTTTTGGCAAAGTAGATACCAGTGCTTAATTGAGATACATCGATCTTAGAGCTGGCGTTAATTTCCTTAATGTAAAGCACTTGTTTTCCTATACTGTTTACAATCGTTAAAGGAGATGTTTCCTTTAGTTGTAAAGAAATGTATTGGTTGGAAGGATTGGGGTAGACGGTTAAATTGCGCTCAAGTACGAAGTCATCTAAAGAAATTACATCATCTACAGAGTTTATTTTTGAGGTATAAATACCATTTCCGTGCGTAGCTACTACAATTAGGCTGTCTGCTGCTCTTGTTTTAACCTGTTCGCAAACAACATTCCCTATGGAGTTGGCTCCCATTTGTGTCCAGACCGTAGCACTTCCGTTAATTTGGTTGGTAGAATACAAACCAGTACTTGTAGCAACAAAATACAAGGTGTCGTTACCTAAAGGCATTATAGACGCCCATCTGCAAGAGGGTCCTACTCCGTAACCCGAATCCGACTCCTCTAAATTACCAGCTGCTCTAGTCCAACTATTTCCCGCATTGCTTGTATAATACATACTGTAAATTCCGTAATTTGAAAACACAGCTAAGGCAACATCAGCATTACTTGGATGTATAGCAATGTTATTTACATAGGCACTATTTTGAAAAAAATCGCCTGCATTTAAACCTTGTCCTGGAACATAAGCTTGGGTAACTTCCGTTACAATTGGATTGTTGGTATGTGCATCATCAATTCTAAAGATTTCCTTTTTATTGGTACCCAAATACAATCTATGAGGAGGGTTTTCATTAGAAACAGAAATAGAGGTTAAGTATACATTGGTGCTTAAATCTAAATCTAGTAAAGGCAACCAGCCCTGACTAATAGAATCCCACTCGTTGGTTAGTTCTATACTTGCTAATTGAGAATTTCTCCAAAGTTTAGTACCTATTGGCAAATACATAAGTTCAGTAGCATTTGGATCTACAACAAAGGGGTGTATAAACAAATAATCATCAGCTCCAATCGGATCAATCCGCCTAAAAGCTTCACGATTTCCTTGTTCATCCATTTTAATTTTAAAAATCCTCCCTTTTTGGATGGATAGATAATTTACATCTTCATTTTCAGAAAGGTAGGCAAAGGCCCCGTCTCCATTTAAAGGCATGGTCCAGGGAGCTTCTGGATCGTTTGTATTGGTAAAAAAATTACCATTATCCTGAAATCCGCCTAAAATACTTTGACTAGTATTGGCATTGTTTATAGTAGCTGTATACAATTGAGTGGTATAGTACCCATTATTAAGCGAGGTCCAAACTACTGCAGAGTCTAAATAATTATCTGTTAGAAAAACTCCTCCATCGTTTGCACTTATTAATTTATGTGGGTCTGCAGCTAAAAAGGTGATTTCATGTTGATCTGGATGATGGTTCTCGTAAATCTTAAAATCAGGAAAAACAGTCCCTACTTTATAACCGCCTATTTGATTTACATTAGTATGAGAAGTAAACCCATCTGTAGAAACATACAAATTAGTTCCTCCTAAAAATACGGTTGCAGAGTCGGTAGGAGATACTGCAATGGTTAAATTGTAAGAACCTTGTGCATAAAAGTTGTTAAAATTACTAATAGAATCGTTTGCGGGAATAAATTCGGATAAGTCAAGCCATTCTCCTTGTTGATCAGTAGAGTCGTTTTGATCGAAGGTATACTTCCATAAGCTTGTATACTCCAATTCGTCGGAAAAAGTAAGCGATTCTTGGCCTGAGCCTGGAGTTACTGCGATTACATACATTTCGTTGGTATTTAATGGATTAACAGCCATTTTTATACGATCGTAAATTGAGGGCCATTCTTCGGGCAAAATATTAAACCAATCTATACCATTCTCACTTCTCCATATTCCTTTGGCAGCTCCACCGTCGCTACTTAAGGATGCATATATAATTCCATTAGAAATTTCAACTTCTGTAAAATAAGAGTTGCTGTTGTTATCGCCCAAGACTTTAATCCAACTAGCACCGCCATCATCACTTTTATAAACACCACCGTAAATGGCTGCAAAAACTTGATCAATAGAATCGACTGCATTATTTAGTTCAATATCCCAAACTAAATCCCAAACATCAAATTCATCTGGTGTATTGGAAGCCGTAGCTTCTAAAGATTGCCAAGTTAAACCGTTATCGTCTGATTTGTATATTCCGTTTCCGTAAAAGTAAGCCTCGTTACCCGATGCAGAATTTCCATAAGCTTCACCAGTTCCGTAATACCAAGTTTTGTTCTGATCAGGATTTAGAGTTCTAGCGTCTTGTTTTATACAGGTAATGTTGTGCAACATCTCATTACTGGTTAATTTAGACCAGTTGGCACCTAAATCTTCAGAACGCCATAACCCTCCAGAAACACCACCAGACATAATTACATTTTCATCGGCTACATCTAATGCAATAGCTCGAGTTCTGCCCCCTACATTGTAAGGGCCTCTTGCAATCCAATCTTCTATTAAAGTTTGATTTTTGGGTAGTGTTTTAGCAAAATCCAACTCATTAGATCTAATGTTAGAGGGTATTTTTCCAGATGCAGGGTCTACTAATCTGGATGAGTACCAATTCCTCATATTTTGAGGATCCTTAGCATTACCGATACCCAAACCAGCAATTTTAATTTTTCGTTTCTCTTTTTTTGCATTCATTGCCTGCTCTATACTACTCGAAACTTTTGATTCGATATAAATGGAACCGAAGTAGTATGCAGAGATTGAAATAAATAGGAAGGCTAGTATTTTTTTCATGGTAAGTAATTTAGAGTCTAAATATACAATTAAAGCCAAGCATATTAAACCTTGTAAATAAAGAGGAAAACGAAGTATAAAAACACAGTAATAATAACAAGGCCAGACGACAAGATTTAGGAATATGAAGAAGGTACGCAGCTATTACTCTTTAGTAATAACAGTAAATTTTGAATTGAAAGGCTGTAATTCAGATTTTAGTGAATCGATAAAAGCAGTGCCGTATTGTAAATAAAAAGGTATTATATTATCGTACCGCTCTTGTAGTGTATTGCTTGGAAATAGTTTGTTTTTAATCTGAGAAATTTGAGCTAATTTAACCTGATGTTTCTGTTTTTCTGATTTAATAAGCTTTTGCTCTATTTTCTTTAAAATATTGATTTGCTTGTGTTTGTCTGATAAAATACTCTTCTGCAAACTTTTGTCCTCTGTATTAGCTATGAGTTTGGTAAATAGTTTTTCAGTTTGAAGTAATTCATCGGAAACAGAAATTTTTCGCTCAGTATTCTTAGAAACATACAATTTATGAAGAGCATGCTCCTGCTCGAACAGGTTTTGAGACGAAATACCTAAGTTATTTAATTTAGATGCCGTTTTTGCATCTATTATTAAGGCCGAGTTTCTTAAAAATAAAATGGGGAAAACAATTTTGTTTGCTAAAAAAGTAGACTTTAATTGCATCCAGTAAGAGACTTCTGCACCGCCACCAATCATAGCTAGATTGGGCAAAATAAGTTCTTTATACAAGGGTCTTAACAATACGTTAGGACTAAAGCGTTCCGGATAATTTTCAATTTCAATTTCTAAGGCTGCTTTAGTAAACGTAAGAGCTGTATTTACGATAACATAGTTTTGACCGATAAATTCTATTCTGTTTCTAGTTCCTTTTAACTGATAGAAAAAATTGATTGGACGAACATAAGCCTGAGCTTTTGGTAGTTGTTTGTTTGTTTGTTCTATTAACGGATAGTTCTCTTGTTTGAGCACATCAGTTTTGATAAGAGAAATGGCTTCACGCTTTAAACTTTCTGTGTTCGAATCTAAAATAACTAAACCGTATTTAGAAAATAAATTATTTACTAAAGAGCGAGTTGCACTGGCTAAGTCATTGTTATTTAAGTACGTATTAGAAAGTAAGGTGTAAAGTGTTGTCGCTTCTTCAGAATTGCCCAAAACAACTTTCAATTCCTCTAAAAGAGGAGTTAAAGTATTTGTAGGTATTGCCCCTACTCCACCTTTCTGATTTTGATTCCAGGTAAGTTTTTTACCAAAAAGATGTACGTGATTTACCTCATCAAAATCATTATCCTCGGATGCCATCCAATAAATGGGAATAAAATTAAATTCAGGATAATTTTTCTTTAAAGATTCCGCCAAATTGAGCGTACTTATTATTTTATAAATAAAATAAAGCGGGCCTGTAAACAAGCATAATTGATGGCCGGTAGCTACCGTAAAAGTATTCTCATCGGCTAATAATTGGATGTTATGTTTTACCAAAGAGCTCGTATCTAAACCAGCATATTGGTTGGATAAAGAACTTACTAAATTTTTACGATTTACCTTTTGCTTTTGTTTTTCAGTAATTTGAGCTTTAAAACTATCCAACTCTGGAGTTCTGTTGTAAAAAGGTTTTAAGCTTTTAGCACCCGATATATAATCGAGAATAAACTGCGAAAGAAAATTAGTTTGTTGGTATGGAATTTCTTCAACTTTCATTACACCACTGGCTCAGCATATAAATCATAATCGCTGGCTTCAACTACTTTTACCTGAACGAAGTCTCCATGGCGAACAAAATGCTTTGTTGCATCAATCAATACTTCGTTATCTACATCAGGAGAGTCAAACTCTGTACGTCCGATAAAGAAATTACCTTCTTTACGATCTATTAAAACTTTAAACTCTTTACCTACTTTTTCGCCGTTAAGGTGCATCGAAACTTCTTGCTGTATTGCCATTATCTCTTCTGCTCTGGCTGCTTTTACTTCTGCAGGAACATCGTCTTCTAACACGTGTGCAGTTGTATTTTCTTCATGAGAATATTGAAAAACGCCCAAACGATCGAACTTGGTATCTTTAACCCAGTTTTTAAGTATTTCAAAGTCTTCTTCAGTTTCGCCAGGAAAACCTACAATTAAAGAAGTTCGAATTGCCATATTTGGCACCTTAATTCTAAAATCTTTAAGTAGTGCATTTGTTTTTGCGAATGTAGTACCCCGTTTCATTGCTTTAAGTATGGGGTCGGAAATATGTTGTAAGGGTATGTCAATGTAGTTGCACACTTTTTCCTGATCTCTAATTACATCAAGCACATCTTGAGGAAAGCCAGTTGGAAAGGCGTAATGCAAGCGAATCCATTCTATGCCATCTACATCTTTTAGAGCCAATAATAAATCTGCTAAACGTCTTTTCTTGTAAATATCTAAACCATAATAGGTTAAGTCTTGTGCAATCAGTATCAATTCTTTAACCCCATTTTTGGCTAATTTTTCTGACTCTATAACTAAATTT
>CAWVTK010000052.1:0-13262 GCA_963933205.1 uncultured Flavobacteriales bacterium | reverse complement strand
TAATGGTCGCATAGTTTTCGCAAACCTTCTAAAAAGCCTTTTTTTGGAGGAATACAACCCATGTTTCCTGCAACGGGCTCTATTATTATAGCAGCAACCTCACCCTTATTTGCTTTTAAAACTTCCTCTACGTGAGCTAAGTCGTTGTAGCGCGCAAGAAGCGTGTCTTTTGCAGTGCCTTTTGTTACGCCCGGAGAGTTGGGTACTCCTAAGGTAATTGCTCCCGATCCGGCTTTAATTAAAAAAGCGTCGGAATGGCCGTGGTAACAGCCTTCAAATTTAATAAACTTCTCTCGGTTGGTATAAGCTCTGGCCACTCTAATGGCACTCATGCAGGCTTCGGTACCAGAGTTTACCATGCGCACTTTTTCTACACTTGGTACCATTCGACAAATAAGCTCTGCTATATCGGTTTCGAGTTCTGTAGGAGCGCCAAAAGAGGTGGATTTATCTGCTGCGTTTTTTAATGCTTCTAAAACAGGAGGGTGGCTATGACCCAAAATCATTGGCCCCCAAGACCCAATATAATCGATGTATTCTTTTCCTTCTACATCGATCATAATAGAACCTTTTGCTTCTCTAAAGAATACAGGCGTTCCGCCAACAGATGTAAAAGCGCGTACTGGAGAGTTAACACCACCGGGGATGTATAACTGAGCTCTTTCGAATAGGTCTTTACTTGTCATAAACGGCTTATTTTTTTAATAGTTTCGCAATGTCTTTAGCAAAATAACTGGCAACTAATTGAGCTCCGGCTCGCTTAAATGCAATGATGGATTCTAACATGGCCTCTTCTAGGTTTAACCAGCCTTTTTCTGCGGCGGCATGAAGCATGGAGTATTCTCCAGAAACCTGATAAGCAGCAACCGGAACATCAAACGTATCATTTACAAGCCGCACCATGTCTAAATAGGGCATTCCGGGTTTAACCATTAATAGGTCTGCACCTTCCTGAATATCTAAAGCACACTCCCTAAGGCCTTCTTCAGAATTAGCAGGGTTCATTTGATAGGTTTTTTTATCTCCAAAACCAGGAGCAGAGTCTAAGGCATCGCGGAATGGTCCGTAAAAACACGAGGCATATTTTACCGAATACGCCATAATACCAACATTTGGAAAGTCGTTTTCTTCGAGTGTTTCACGAATAAAACCAATTCTTCCGTCCATCATATCGGATGGGGCAACTATATCTGCACCGGCCTGAGCATGAGTTAGGGCCATTTCTCCTAACAATTCAACGCTAGAGTCGTTTATAATTTCTCCATCTACAACGAGTCCATCATGACCATCAGAAGAATACGGATCTAGAGCAACGTCTGTCATAACGCACATTTCTGGATGAAAGTTTTTGATGGCTCGAATAGCTCTTTGCATCAATCCATCTGGGTTTAAGGCTTCTGTTCCTGTAGCATCTTTTAGGTCGTCTGGTACTTTTGCAAAAAGCAGTACGCTCCGAAGCCCTAAATCGTAACATTCTTTTACTTCTATAAGTAAAAGATCCAGTGAATACCGAAAATATCCAGGCATGGAAGCTATTTCTTCTTTACTGTTTACGCCTTCCATAAAAAATAAAGGAACAATAAAATCACTTGCTTGAATATGATTTTCCTGAACAAGAGAGCGAAGAGCTGCTGATTTACGTAGTCTTCGTGGACGAGAATATGGATGTACAATCATGTTGGTTAATTTGCTTACAAAAATACATTGAATTACTGAATGTAGCTGAATTATATGTCTTGATTTATGAGATTGCCATTGCTTTTTGTTTCAACTCTTCTTTCTCTAAACGATCTATTAAGAGCAGGCAAGCAGAGTTAAAGTCGGCAAGTAAGTCTTCGATAACAAACAGTCTTTGGCCGTTTACAAGGTCTAAATGTTTCTTGTTTGTATTTAAGTCAACTCTAAAAACTAGGTCAATAAAAGCTCCCGAACTGCATAAATGACTCACATTACACCTCATTTGTTTGTAAAGCCAGTTGTCGGAATTTAAACTCTTATACGAATCCGGGAAAAGTTGGTTTACCGCTAGGCTAAATCTTTTTTTAGACTGGGATTTGGCGGCTAAAGGTTTTCTATCTAGAAAGGCTCCTAAGGTTTCAATTCCCTGACTAATCATACTAAAAGTAGGAAATAAAAAATCGGCTTCAAGTAATCGATTACTTTCCTCTAAGAGGCGTGTTTTAATAAACTTTTCGTTTCTCATAACCAAAAAGAGTCTGTAAAATTACAGACTCTTGTGCTAAAAATACAATACATATAGCTTGTAAGTTTATAATTAATTTTCGCAAGTACGTATTACCCATTTATGGCAACAACTTCGTTTACTAGTGTGGGTAACATTTTTTTGAGTATACTTTCGATTCCTTGTTTTAAGGTTAGGGTAGATGAGGGACATCCACTACAAGCGCCTTGCAATAATACCGATACTTTTCCATCTACAAAGGAAATGAATTTTATGTTTCCTCCATCGGACTCTACAGCAGGGGTAACATATTCTTCAAGAATATCTACAATGCGTGTTTCTATTTCGTTTAACTCTTCGGGCTTTACTTGGTCGAGTACTTGAGCCGGATTGTCGCCGGTTTCTTTATCAGAAGTGTGCTCGGCGGCTTCTATAAGAGCAATGCCGCCGTCTGCTAAAAATTCTCTTATAAACCCTCTAATTTCCATTACTAACTCATCCCATTCCATCATTTCGTATTTGGTTATCGAAACGAAGTTTCTGGCAATAAATACTTCTTTTACAAACGGAAAGTGAAACAATTTCATGGCTAAAGGAGAGTTTTTAGCCTCGTCAATATTCATAAACTCTACACTATCGCCTTTTACAATAGCGCGGTTGACCACAAATTTCATCACCTTTGGGTTGGGAGTAGATTCGGCATAAACCGTAGTAGCTATTTTATTCTCGCTCATCTTTATTAATTTTGAGCAAAATTACAAATAAGAAAAGATATGGCATTGGTGAAATCAATAAAAGGTAAAAAACCTGTTTGGGGTGCAAACTGTTACCTCGCAGAAAATGCAACAATTGTTGGAGATGTTACAATGGGAGACGATTGTAGTTTATGGTTTAATGCTGTTGTTAGGGGCGATGTGCATTATATTAAAATTGGGAATCGAGTAAATATTCAAGACGGAGCTGTAATTCATTGCACTTATAAAAAACACCCCACTATAATAGGGAATAAGGTTTCCATTGGTCACAATGCGCTGGTTCATGGCTGTACTATTCACGACAATGTGCTTATTGGAATGGGTTCTATAGTTATGGATAACTGCACGGTGCACTCCAATAGTATTATAGCGGCAGGAGCCGTACTGTTAGAAAATACCGTTGTTGCCTCGGGTTGTATTTACGCAGGAGTTCCTGCCAAAAAGGTAAAGGAGTTAAACGAAGAGCAGAGCGCACTATTAATAGAGGGCATTGCGAATAACTATGTAGAATATAAAAGTTGGTTAGAAGAATAGGCTTTGGTGTACAACTTAAACTCAGGAGTACATCTATAAATATTGGGGGTTTTACGGTAAGTTTATTTTAGCATAAACGCTCCTGAAGAGATAAGATTGGGGAGATTTAAATAGGAAACTCTTTTTTAATTTGTTCTACCCAAGCGTCAAGCCTCTGATCGGTTTGCTCAAATTGGTTGTCTTCGTCTAAGGCCAAACCTAAAAAAGTTCCCTTTTCTAGTTCTGCTTTAGACTCCGTATGCTCGTATCCTTCGGTGGGCCATTTGCCAACAATTTGACCCCCGTTGTTAAGAACGACTTCTCCGATAATACCTACTCCATCGATAAAGTAATCACAGTAAACATACTGATCGCCTAAGCCAAAAAGTGCCACCGTTTTACCCGTAAAGTCTACCTCTTTAAATTCCTCAAAAAACGTATCCCAATCGCTTTGCAACTGACCGTCGTGCCATGTAGATAAGCCTAAAATTATTTTATCGTATTTCGCAAACTCTTCTATCGAAGCGTCGTACATGTCTATTATAAAGACATTTTCTTTGCTTATTTTATCGCGAATTTTAAGAGCAATCGTTTCTGTATTGCCTGTGTCGGAGCCGTAGAATAAACCAATTTTTTTCATCTGAATAGTTCTTTGTTGCAAAAATACGTTTTGAATCTTAAATACGTGTACATAATTTGAAAATCAAACAGATAAATTCGTACAAAATTAACGGTTAAGCTGTGATAGTTTTGTAATTTTACAAGCTTATAAAGAAAACAAAAAAATATGTATCCAGAACACATGGTGGCGCCAATGCGTCAGGATCTATCGCAAGAAGGTTTTACAGAATTGCGTACCGCAGAAGAAGTTGAAAATTTATTAGGTTCTAATAGCGGAACCGTACTGGTTGTAGTAAACTCTGTATGCGGTTGTGCTGCGGGTAATGCTAGACCAGGAGCGAAATCTGCAGTAAAAAACGAAAAAAAACCAACACACATTACAACTGTTTTTGCTGGGGTTGATAAAGAGGCTGTTGATAAGGCAAGAGAGTTTATGATTCCTTTTCCTCCATCGTCTCCTTGTATCGCTTTGTTTAAAAACGGCGAAGTAGTGCATATGCTGGAAAGACACCATATTGAAGGTAGAGCATCGGAAGCTATTGCAGCAAATTTAATGGCTGCTTTTGACGAGTTTTGCTAAAAAACCTGTTTTATTACCAAAAAAACCCATCCGTGCGATGGTTTTTTTTTGTTCTTTACTTTGGTTTTTTCCCTGTTCAAATAAATCAATTTTAATAGATTACGCACGGCTTTATGTCTTGATGAATAAAGGTTTATCATTCAAAAAACCTATATTTGTGTTTTTAAAAAACCCATCAATAAAAGACTGCAAACCATAGCATTAGTAAATAAAAATGGAGTACAACTTTAAGAGTATAGAAGATAAGTGGCGAAAGAATTGGGCGACTGAAAAAACGTTTAAACCCGAAGCCAACTCAACTAAACCAAAGTATTATGTATTAGATATGTTTCCATACCCATCTGGGGCTGGGCTTCATGTTGGGCATCCACTAGGATACATTGCTTCGGATATTTATGCTCGTTACAAACGCTTAAAGGGTTTTAATGTGTTGCATCCAATGGGGTACGATGCTTTTGGTTTGCCGGCAGAACAATATGCAATTCAAACAGGCCAGCATCCTGAAATTACTACCGAAGCAAACATTTCTCGGTATAGAGATCAGCTCGATAAAATAGGCTTTTCCTTTGATTGGGATCGAGAAGTAAGAACTAGCGAGCCCAATTACTACAAATGGACTCAGTGGATTTTTAAGCAGGTTTTTAATTCTTGGTATTGCACAAAGGAAGATAAGGCAAAGCCAATCGCTGGATTGATAGAGCGGTTTAATTCAGAAGGAAATACTACTGTAAAAGCTGTTTCAGATGACACTGCCCTTTTTAATGCAGAGGAGTGGAAAGCTAAAACCTCTACACAAAAAGAGGAAACGCTGTTGGCTTATCGATTGGCTTACCGATCGGAAACGATGGTAAACTGGTGTGCTGAGTTGGGAACCGTATTGGCAAACGACGAAATTAAGGACGGGGTTTCTGAGCGTGGTGGACATCCGGTAGAACAAAAAAGAATGATGCAATGGTCGATGAGAATTACGGCCTACGCTCAGCGGTTAATTGATGGTTTGAAAACACTTGATTGGACCGATGCTATTAAAGAACAACAAAGGAATTGGATTGGCCGATCAGAAGGGGCTACTATTCGTTTTGAGCTTGCAAGTGATGCTTTGGGCATAGAGCAGCAGTTAGAAATAGAAGTGTTTACCACAAGGCCAGACACCATTTTTGGGGTTTCTTACATGACTTTAGCTCCAGAGCACGAATACGTGTCTCGTATTACTACAGATAAGTATAAAGAAGACGTTTCTAATTACATACAGAAAACAAAAAAACGTTCTGAGCGGGATCGTATGTCAGATGTAAAAACCGTTTCTGGACAGTTTACAGGAGCGTATGTAAAACATCCGTTTACAGGAACAAAAATACCCGTTTGGATTGGAGATTACGTATTGGCAAGTTATGGAACAGGAGCCGTAATGGCTGTTCCTGCTCACGACAGTAGAGATTTTGCTTTTGCTAAACACTACAATCTACCAATTCTTCCGGTAGTAACTGGAGGAAACTTACCCGAAGAATCACATGACGGAAAAGAGGGGAAGCTGATAAACTCTTCTTTTTTAGACGGACTAGAAGTAAAAGATGCCACCATAAGTAGCATCGCAAAGATTGAAGAAAAAGGCGCAGGTAAAGGGAAAATTCAATACCGCTTAAGAGATGCAATATTTTCGCGCCAGAGATACTGGGGAGAGCCCTTTCCTATTTATTATGAGAACGGGCTGCCAAAAGCAATGGACGATAAAGATTTGCCTTTAAGATTGCCGCCCGTAGAAAAATATTTACCAACCGAAAGTGGCGAACCGCCCTTAGCGAGAGCCGAAAATTGGAAAACACCGGATGGAAACGATTTTGAAACAAATACGATGCCTGGGTGGGCAGGATCTTCTTGGTACTTTTTGCGCTATATGGATGCTACAAACGACGGGGCTTTTGTTTCGAAAGAAGCCCAATCGTATTGGAAAAATGTAGATTTATATATTGGAGGATCAGAACACGCTACAGGCCATTTATTATACGCGCGTTTTTGGATGAAGCTTTTATTTGATCTTGGTTTTGTTTCAGAAAAAGAACCCTTCAAAAAAATGATTAACCAAGGGATGATATTAGGGCGATCAAATTTTGCTTACCGCGTTAAAGACACCAACACATTTGTATCGTACGGACTTAAAGATGAATACGACACTACGGCAATTCATGTAGATGTAAACATGGTTGAGAACGATGTTTTAAATGTGAATGCCTTTAAAGGGTGGCGCTCAGATTTTGCTAACGCAGCGTTTATTCTGGAAAATGGAGACTACAAATGTGGAGCAGAGGTAGAGAAGATGTCTAAATCTAAATTTAATGTAGTTAGTCCAGACCTAATTGTGGAGAAGTATGGCGCAGACACACTCCGAATGTATGAAATGTTTTTAGGCCCACTAGAGCAATTTAAACCTTGGAATACAAATGGAATATCTGGCGTAAATAATTTTTTACGTAAATTTTGGCGCTTGTTTCACGATGCAGACGGTTGTTTTAAGGTGAGCGATGCTAAACCCTTAAAAGAGGAGTTGAAAACACTACATAGAACCATTAAAAAAGTTCAGGAAGATGTTGAGGCTTTCTCATTTAATACATCGGTGAGTACTTTTATGGTGTGTGTAAATGAGCTTACCAGTCAAAAATGTAATAAGCGTTCGGTTTTAGAGCCCTTGGTTTTGTTAATGTGTTCGTATGCTCCGCATATTTCCGAAGAGCTGTGGTCGCTTTTAGGTCATGAGGACGGGGTAAGTTACCAGAAATTTCCAACATTCGATTCTGCACACTTAGTAGAGAGCTCACACACCTATCCAGTTTCATTTAATGGTAAAATGCGCTTTAAGGTAGAGTTATCGTTGGATCTTAGTAAGGAGGAAATTGAAAAACAAATACTTACACACGAAAAGTCGGCGCACTACTTAAATGGCGAAAAACCAAAAAAGGTGATTATTGTACCCAATAAAATTATAAATATTGTCGTATAAAAAAGCGTAAAACGATGTCTAAGGTATGAGCTCTTTCCTTGCGGAGTTGCCGGGAGGAAAGTTTTAATAAACTCAAGCAAATTTACGATATTTGAATTATGAAAAAAAATGATTCTTTTTTAGACACTCTAAAACAACGCTTGCGTTTTATTGTATTAGACGATCAAACTTTAAAAGAGAAAAACGGGTTTAGCCTAAGTTGGTTTCAAATAATTACCCGCCTACTTTCTATACTGCTTTTGTTGGCAACGCTAAACACTTTACTGATAGCGTATACACCATTAAGAGAGTTCATTCCTGGTTATTCGCCACCCCATCTATCAAAAAACTTAATACACCTCTCTAATAAAACAGACTCGTTATTGGCAGATTTAAGAATAAAAGAACAAAAACAAGTAATGCTCGAAAGGGTACTTAAAGGTGAGTTTGTTGACGACTCTCTTTTTTCTGACTCCGTAATTATTGCTAATATAAACAGTGAGGCCTTAAAAGCTTCCAGTAAAGATTCTGTCTTTAGAGATGCCGTAGAGCGGGAAGATCAATTTAATGTTCTTTCGGAAGAAGGTACTAAACCGCTACTTTTAAGAAACATTGCATTTTATGCGCCCATAAAAGGAATGATTAGCGATCAGTTTGATATAGGAGAAGAGCATTACGGGGTAGATGTAGTTGCTCCAAAAAACGAAGCCATTAAAGCTAGTTTACCTGGAACGGTTATTTTAGCAAGTTGGACAACCGAAACCGGTTATACTATGGCCATACAACATGAAAATAATTTGATTTCATTTTACAAACACAATTCGGTTCTACTTAAAAGCGTGGGAGAAAGAGTATTAGCTGGCGATGTAATTGCTATTATTGGAAATTCTGGATCGCTTAGTTCGGGTCCTCATTTACACTTTGAACTTTGGCATAAAGGAAAGGCTATTAACCCGGAACATCATATACTATTCTAATGTCTATAAAATCTTTTTTAGGTAAAATTGTTGCTAAGCGCGATGTTTATCAAACTAAAAAATGGAGCAGCAAGCCTATTAAAACACAAAAAGCTGTTTTACGTTATTTAGTGAAAACTGCAAAAAACACCACTTTTGGTAAGGATCACGGGTTTTCAAAAATTAAAAATTATTCCGATTTTAAAAATTCGGTTCCGGTAAGAGACTACGAAGGACTAAAAGATTATGTAGAAAAAATTAAAAACGGCGACCTGGATGTTCTTTGGCTTGGAAAACCATTGTATTTTGCAAAAACTTCTGGAACAACCTCTGGGGCAAAATACATACCACTTACCAAAGTTTCCTTATCCTATCAGATTAAAGCAGCAAAAAGCGCTCTTTTGCATTATATAATCGATTCTGGAAACCATCACTTTATTGATGGTAAAATGATTTTTCTGCAAGGCTCTCCAGAATTAGACAAATCTCCAATTGTGCCTAATGGAAGACTTTCGGGAATAGTAGCTAACTTTATACCTTCTTATTTACAAACAAACAGACTCCCATCTTACAAAACAAATTGTATTGAAGATTGGGAGCAAAAAATAGAGGCCATTATTGAGGAAACTATTCCTCAAGATATGCGTTTGATAAGCGGAATTCCTTCCTGGGTACAAATGTACTTTGAGAGGCTCCAAAAAAAAACGGGCAAAAACATAAGCACCCTGTTTCCTAATTTCTCGCTCTTTGTTTTTGGTGGAGTAAATTACGAGCCTTACCGAAAGAAGTTTGAAGATCTAATAGGAAAAAAAATAGACAGCCTAGAGCTTTATCCAGCATCGGAAGGTTTTATTGCTTTTCAAGACAAACAAAATAAGCCTGGTTTGTTGTTGCTTTTGGACTACGGTATTTTTTATGAATTTATACCGGCAGCAGGTTTTTACGAAGAAAACCCTAACAGAATTTCTTTAGAAGATGTTGAATTAGGGGTAAATTATGTGCTTATTTTAAATACAAACGCTGGTTTATGGGGATATAACATTGGAGATACTGTAGAGTTTACCTCGCTTAAACCTTATAGAATTATTGTAACTGGAAGAATAAAACACTTTACCTCGGCTTTTGGAGAACACGTAATAGCAAAGGAAGTAGAGTGTGCATTAAAGCAGGCAATGCAGCAGCACCCGGAGGTAAAAATAACGGAGTTTACTGTAGCTCCAAAAATAAAACCAGAGCAGGGCTTACCTTACCACCAATGGTTAATAGAATTTGCTACAGAACCTAATAATATGAATGTGTTTGTGGCCGATATTGATAAAGGCTTGCAAGAACAAAACAGTTATTATAAAGACCTGATTGAAGGAAAAATATTGAAACAGCTTGAAATTAGCATCCTTCAAACAGGAGCATTTACTTCTTATATGAAGACTCAAGGAAAGTTGGGTGGTCAAAACAAAGTGCCGCGCTTGGCAAACGACAGGAAAATTGCCGAGCACTTAAAACTTAAATAGTTTTAATTAAACCTGTATTAAGGGCTGTTAAAATTACTTTCTAGTGTTTTTAAAATCACTCTCAACATCTACCTCGATACGTTTGTCTTGGTTTACCAACTGCCAAGCTGTGTAAAAAATAAGCTTAGATATAGAAGCAATCTTACCAAAATGTATTTTCTCAACTGTATCTGTAGCCTTATGATAATCTGCATGAACGCCGTTGAAATAGAAAATTACGGGAATATTATTTTTTGCAAAATTATAATGATCTGATCGGTAGTAAAATCTGTTTGGATCTTCCGGATCGTTAAACGTATAATCCAACTCGAGTTGTGTATAATTAGTGTTAGCACTTTCAGATATCTGATGCAACTCTGTGCTTAATTTATCTGCTCCAATCAAGTAAACATAATTAGGTTTGTCCAGATGGTTTTCATCCATTCTACCAATCATGTCTATGTTTAAATCTGCAATTGTATTTTCTAAAGGATAAATAGGGTTTTCGGCGTAATAAGAAGATCCTAATAAACCCAATTCTTCACCGGCGACAGGCATAAATAAAATAGACCTGCGCGGGCCATTTCCCGCTGCTTTAGCTAAGGCAAAAGCTTCTGCTAACTCCATAATAGCAACGGTTCCAGAGCCATCGTCGTCTGCACCGTTGTGTACCTCTCCGTCGTGAATACCAATATGATCGTAGTGAGCGGTAAGAATTAGTAATTCGTCTTTTAGATCCGAACCTTCCAAATAACCTAAAACATTTTCTCCTTGTAGTAGGGTTTCTTTAACCTGAGTAGAAAAAGAACCTTTTAGCCTTACGGTTGGGTATTTACAACGGGAAAGTTTTTTCTTTAATTTTATAAGAGACATGCCAATAGAAGCTTCTAAATCATTTACATCAATAAATGCAAAAGGAATTTTAAATTTTGGTTTATCTATATGTACGTTGTTTTTCTCTTTTGTTAAATACGCGCCGTATTTACTTGATTTGTCTTTCACGCCATCGTCTACAAATAAAACAGCTTTTGCTCCTTTTTGGTGGGCTACTTTTAATTGATGTTCCCAGTCTATAGCGTCTAGGTTTTTAATAGTAGCTTTTTCTTTGTCTGATATTAAATTACTGGTTAAGATTAATACAACCTTTCCTTCAATGTTTAATTCTTTAATATTAGCACAACTTAATTCCTCTATGGCATATCCTAAACACAGCAGTTTATTAAAACTGATATCTGTAGTACCAAACAGAGGAGAGGTGTAGTAGTCTTTAAGAAATACTAAGCTATCTTTTAAAACCAAAGAGCTGTTTTCTAAGGTCTGCTTAAGTAGCGGAAATTCCTGATAGTAGGTTTTTCCGTTGTAGGGCGCAATACCAATCGATTCGAAGTGTTTTGCTATATAATCTGCCGCTAACTTTTGCCCTTTTTTTCCTGTTTCTCTTCCTTCTAAAGAATCGGAAGCTAAAATATAGAGGTGCTCTTTTAAATCCTCGACCTTTATGGAGTTTGCAAAATTTATTGCGGTAGTATCTTGGGCAAAAACAACGCAAGAGAAAAGGGTGAATACGTTTAGTAGAAAATGCTTCATTTTAAGTACAGGCTATTTTATTAACTCTATTTAGGTGTCTTCCACCTTCGAAATCTGTTGCTAAAAAAAGACCGGTTATTTCTTGAGCTTCTTCATATGAAATAAAACGAGCTGGCATGGTTAATACATTTGCGTTGTTGTGTAGTCTAGCTAATTCTGCAATTTCTTTATTCCAACATAAAGCAGCTCTAATTGCTTGATGCTTGTTAGCACTCATATTAATACCGTTACCACTTCCACAAAAAAGAATACCAAAATCTACAAGACCCTCGCTAACGGCTTTAGCTACTTTATGGCCAAAGTCTGGATAATCTACACGATCTTCTGTTGTTGGTCCTAAATCTGTAACCGAAAAACCATTGTATTCTAAATAACTAATCAATCGTGCTTTAAAATCAAAACCAGCATGATCGGATGCAATAGCAATTTTCATAATGTATATTTTAGAGAACAAATATAGTATTTATAAACACCGCTTTAACCTTATAAACATTTCTAAATGCTCTTGTTCATATCGTGCGTAACGTCTTAATTTTCAATAAATTTTATTAACATTATAATGCTAATAAGGATGTGTTATGGTTCATATAAAGTAAAAAGTAAGTGTTGTGTATGTTAACTATTTAGTCCATTGCACTATTTTAAATCTTAAGTCAAGTAGAGTTGTTTCCTATTTATCAGCATAAATAAATAAAGGCTAATACAGATGTTAACAATAAATGGCCTCAATATTTATTCTTTATATCTAAAGCAAACAGTTTATTAACAGTTGTTAGTTTTATGGTTAAACTTACTAGTAACAGGTTATTAATATGTGTATAAGTAGCTAAATATTGTTTATTGTATTTAATAAGTAGTAATTCCTACAAACACTTACTTATTTTATACATGCTATGAACAGCACATTATATATAGCATATTTTTATAAATTTTTAAAAAAAGAAGAATATAAAAAATCCTATTATATATAGGTAAGTTGTTTTTCTTTTGTTAATTTTTAGATAAGATTATAATTTATAAGATGAAACTATGATTTAATAGTAATTTTGTAATTCGTTAAAAAAAATAACTATTTTAGTGCTCCCAAAATTTTTAAATTATGAAAAATCTATTTTTTATTTTTGCTGCTATTTTAGCATTCAATTTCTCTAGTGTTTCAGAAGCTCAAACCTTAAAAGGTAAATTAAATATTCAAAGACAAACAAATAAACAAGTTGATTTATACCGTACCGAGGGTAAGTATAAATATAAAATTGACAGTACGAATGTTTTAGCAGATGGTTCTTTTTCTTTTGCTTATAAAACGTATCCAAAAGGCTATTACAAAATTACCTTAGGAAATGAAAATAACATTGTAGATGTTATCTTAAATCCTGATGAACCTGTTGTAAGTTTAGCTTTCTCTCAGATCAGATTAGAAAAAGGCCTCACTGTTTTACAATCTAACGAAAACAAAGCCTATTGGGAATTTAAGAAAAAAGACTCTTCTACACAGGTAAAAATAAAAGCATTTAGAAAGCAAAGAGGACAATTTAAATCTCAGAGTAACGATGCTAAAGTAAACGAAATGACGAATGAAATTACAAAGTTGGAAAAGGAACTTT
>CAWVTK010000051.1:0-13361 GCA_963933205.1 uncultured Flavobacteriales bacterium | reverse complement strand
TAAAGTGATCGCTAAAGAGGAAGGGAGAACTAGAATACATTTATTTCCAATAACAGGAAGAACACATCAGTTAAGAATGCACGCTTCGCATCCTAGTGGATTAAACACTGCAATTGTGGGAGATGATCTTTATGGTAGAAAAAATAATAGACTGCACTTACACGCAGCTTACATAGCTTTTAAACACCCTAAAACAAACCAAGAAATTAATTTTACGGTAACTGAGGATTTTTAAACAACCAGAGCACTCTATTGGTCTACTCTTATTATTTCTAAATCTTGGTACTTAATAATTTGTACAGCTTGATTTCTAGAACCATTATCTTGATTTCTTTTGTAATTAAAATCAAAATTCAAATTAAGTAAATCCATTGGCTCTAAAAATAAATCTGAGGAAACTCCTCCGTAATTCATCAGTTGAGAAAGAAAGTAAAAGGTTACATCGAAGCCTAAAAAAGAAAATCGTTCACTTGGATCTGAATCTGTAGCAGCTTGGTAATTGTCTACAAAATATTGAGTTAAAGAATCCGAATACGATAAAACCCCACTGTTAGGCAAGTGTACATTTAAGTTCATTAAGTATTCGTAATCCAATTCTTTGAACGAATACCAGTCAGGCATTCCAAAAACAACAATCGAGCTGTCTCGTGTAGCATTTAACTTAGTCAATAAATCTGTTACGAAATCTTTTTCTATAGAGGGAACCAAAATAACATTGGTTTCTGCCAAAGAATCCAATTCATGGTAAATAGAATCGATAACAGATTGTTGAGAATTTACCAAAACCTCTTTAAACTGAGTTAAGGAATCTACCTCTAAAAAGGACAACATCCAATCGCTGTATTTCTTATCAGCAGAAGAATCTTTGCGAACTACAATTATATTTTTATCGGAATAATTTTCTGAAATATACTTTGACATATAACTTACCTCACGCTTTTTTGAAGGTTTTACTTGAAAAGCATTGGGAATGTTTTCAAGTAAGTTTCCTTTTGTAGACAATGGGGCTACGGTGGTTACACCTCTTCTACTAAGTATTTCTGCCGCAATTTTATAATTTTTGGAATAAAAAGGGCCAATTACTAAATCCATTGAGTCGAATTCCTTTTGAGCTACAATATCATAGGTTTCTTGCGTGTTATTTTTTGTATCGTATACATGTACGTTTAATGCCATACCAGCTTTATTCAAACTATCAATGGCAATCTTAGCTCCAGAGTAAAAATCTAGTGCGTACGGTGTCTTCTTAAACAACTCATCAACTTTACTTAAATCCTGAAACGTTTCGATTGTATCGTTCTTATCTAGATAAAGTGGAAGTAAAAAAGCTATATTGTAAACTTCCTTTTTTTCAAATTTAGATTTCCTTTCTTTTAATTCCTCTATGTAAAGAGTAGAGTCTTCTTTTACAAACAATTCAAGATCCTCGGTAACATCAATTTCCTCGAACTGTGGGATTTTTATGAGCATGCCCGATCGAAAACCTTCTGATAACTCAGGATTAAACTGTAATAGAATAGCTTCAGAAATACCAAATTTATTTTTTATGGAATAAAACGATTCTAAGGGTCGTACAGGATGCATAATGTATACTACCGTATCTATACTTTCGTGAAGTATTGGAATTACAATACTCATTCCTCTTCTGAGTCCTCTCTTAGCGGAAGGGTTTGCCTTTATAATCTCGCTTGTAGAAATATTATATTGCTTTGAAACACTGTAAAGGGTTTCTCCGTTTATAACCTCATGGGTTTCTTGAGCTTGAGAAATTAACACACAAGCAATTGAAAGTAAAAGGGTAACAAAAAACTTTTTATACATATCGGTATTTATATAGACTCGCAAAAATAAACAAATTAAGTGATGTGAAAAATAGCATAAACCTAATTAAGTGTCTACTCGAATAAAAATAAAAAATGCCGCCTATTTACTAGACGGCATTTAGATTGCTTTAACAAACAATTATTTTACTATCGTCATTTGCTTGGTTAGTTTGTTCTTACCGCTTATCATTTTATAAAAATAAATTCCAGGCTGGATGTTATCCGTTTTAACTTCAATTTTATGCGAGCCAGATTCAAATTTAGTATCAGCAAGTACCTTTATTTCTTGACCTAAACTATTATGTAAACTCAATTTAACAGAAGATAAAGAGGGTAAGTAAAAACTAATTTCGGTGTAATCAGCAACTGGATTAGGTACATTCTGGAAAAGCTCCATATCTTGTACTAAGCTTTGATTTACAGAAATACTTGAAATTACGGTTAATCCATCCTTGATATAGTTGCTTGTTCCTCTTTCAAAAGTGTTTAATGTTAAGGAAACCATTTCGTTAGATGATTTTTTCCACCATTTCAAATTAAAAAGCTCTCCTTTAACAAGACCTTCTTTTTCTGTAGTATACTCATCATCTCCCCATAGAGCTAAACCTGTGTGGTGTCCAACGTATACGATACTCGATACCATATTGCCTTCTAAATCATAAGCAGCTATCTCGTCGCCTACTTCTGGAGACAAACTACCCCAAGCTGTATCTAATAAAAGAATTGTATGATTTGCACCTGTGTTTACAGGTCTAGAAAATCTTTTTGTATCGTGGGCTTTCTTAGTATCTTGAGCCTTTATTTGCGCTTGAGTTGTTATTGTAAACAAACAAAATACAAAAGTTAAAGCTAAGCCGTTTAGTAAACTTAATTTTTTCATCGTTTTTTTTTTTAATATTACCGTGCTACGAATTTAATAAAAACTTTAGTATGTCTGAAGTATTATTCTACCTAATTTTAAAATCTATATTTAAAGCCGAAATTTAAACGACTACCAAGAACCAAATCGTGTTGCCAAAAATCTATAGTATTATTCAGTAGGTTAACTCCTTCTATATAAAACCCAAGTTGATTGTTGTATGCAAAATTAAGTTTTAAGTTTACATTTACAAATGGAACGATCTCATTTTCAACACCCTCAGAAGCTGAATACTCGTTTTCTAAAACCAGGTACTCTCTAGCACCCGTATAACGAATAGACCCGTTCATAAACCATTGCTCATTGTAGTGGTAATCGCCGTAAAGCCCAAGCTTTAATTCTGGCACGTACGATAAAACTTTATCAAAACTTTGGTACGCTCCCTTAAACCAAAGCTGAAACTTATCGGTAAACTTAGCATCCAATTGTACATTTAGTTTTACTGAATTTACGCTCGTAAATTGCGGAACTAAACTGCGGTTGCTTTCTGTATCAGATAAGGTCGCTTGCAGAAAATGAACAAATCCATCTTGAGTAATTCCCTCCATACTTACTTGATAACTTATTCCTTTAAATAGGATTCCATTTAAGCCTATTCGTCCAAAATAGTTAATATTAGCAGGCATAGAGTTCGAAGTTATTATCGATGATTCGTGGCTAAATGGGTTTGTAGTATAAATAGTGTTTAAAGTATAAAGCAATCTGTTTCCCCCTACTTCCGAATAAGCAAACAAGCTTCTTTTTATAAGTTCGTATTGAATTCTTGCTTCTGGAAAAATCTTAAAATCATTGTTTAGTACATCAGATTTTACACCAACACTAAGTAGAGTTCGCTCGAAACTCCTAGTAGAACTTAGTGCAGATTCCCAATGAATGGTGTTTAAGTTATCTGATTGTTGAAAGGCTAAATTGTTTAATAAAACCCAATTTACATCTTGGTTAGAATGAGTTGAATGCTTACTTGAAAGGGCAATTTTAGATTCTACGAACTCCGAGTCACGAAAAAAGGTTTGCGAGCTAATCTTCATGTTTTGTGGAACAAAAACAGAAACCGTATCAATTAGTTGGACTGTAGATTTGAAGTCAATGCTCGAATTTCTAAAGAAGGAATCCTCATAATCGAATCTGTAATTATCTTTTACCAGTAAATCCGACTCAAAAAGTAGCGCGTTAAAAACTCTTTTGTAAGCTCCACCAAAGTTTAAATAACTGAATTGATCTTCGAAGTCTTGCTTTTCTGAAAATGCACCGTCGTAGTTAAGATATGCCTGATAAATATTTTTAGTGCTTTTACCATTACTAAAATCTATAGCTACATGAGGATTTACTAGAGTTCCTAAACCCAATTCGATGTGTTTAGAATAAAGTTCATTCGTTGGAGTTCTCTTTAAAATTCGAGCAGCTAAAGAGTCGGTATTTAGGTTGAGCTTAAAATCCTCAAATCTGATTACGTACTTTAGATTTTCCGAAACCTTAGTGGTGTCTATAAACTGAGGTTGAGTTTTAATTTTATGAGCCTGCATTATTTTAGGTCTAAAATTTTTCACCACATCAATAACTTCTTCATTTAAGTTTTCTTGGCCAAATACTGTCAATCCAAAAGAGCCTAAAAACGCAAGTACAATTAACTTCTTCATAGATTTATTTTTCTATTAATTTAAGAGAATCTGCTGGAGCTAAAGTGTCTAGTTCGACAACTAAATTTAAACTCAAATTTGACGAAATGTTTTCTTTAGCCATAATCTCAGCTTTCAAAGCCTTTGCTTCTTTTAAAACAAGCTCATCTTTAATGTTTAACAGCAACTGATCTAAAGTATGTGTTGCTTGAAACACATCTTTTTCTAACCAATAGTTTTTTGCTAAAATGATAAACGACTTACCCAACCATTTTTTGTACAAGGGTAGTAAACGCGATTGCTCAAAAATAATTTCTTTTGAAAGTTTATACTCACCCTTATAAAAAGCCAAATAAGACAAACGATGCATAGCCTCGGCTTTTAACTCTCCTTGGCTTTGTCTTTCTACCCATAAATACTTTTCTGTGGCTAAATCCATGTCTAAATTCAAGAGAGCTGCACGTGCAATAAACGTATTCAATTCTAAAATAAGACTCTCGTCTACCCTACCCGAATTCAATACGATTAGAGCTTGTTCTATTGCTTCATCAAACTTTCCAATTTCAAAATTACAATCCATTAAGCCTTGTTTAGCAAACAGTTGCTCTTCTACGGTTTCGGCTATTGCATCTAATTTTTCAAAATTTAGTAGTGCATTTTCATATTGTTTCGTTTTCTTGTACAAAACAGCTGTTTGCTTAATAGAAGAATGAGAATACTTATTAGAATTTTGCGAGTTTACAAGTTCGAAAGAAGCGATTGCTTGCGCTAAACTATCAATTTCTGTAGCAGATTTAGCTAAGTAGTAATGGGCAGATAAAGTATAAACTCCCTTTGGATAATTTTGCAAATACGATTGAAAGCTGATGTAAGCCTTGGTGTGAAAACCTTTTAGATATTGCAGTTCAGCCGATTCATAAGAGGTAGAATCTAAAGCGGATGAACTTATGTTTACAAAACTTAAGGTTTCTAGCCAACTTGCATAAGAAGCTACTTTTCCTAAATCGACGTATACACTACGTGCATTGTTAATGGCTTCTCTTGCAGTACCAGAAGCTGGATAATCTGCTACCAGACGCTTAAACTCTGAAATACTCTGCTCAAATTTACCTGAGTTATAAAGCACCAAACCTACCTTCATTCGAGCATCCGTTAAAAAAACACTTTTTGGATAAAACTGTTCTATAGATTTAAAGTTTTTTACTGCTAGGTCTGGCTCATTCATTTTTATATAAGACTCCCCCATCCTATAAAGCGCGTCGTCTTTATAACTAGAGTAAGGATACAGAATCGAAAACTCTGAAAGTTGAGCTACCACCCTACTATGTTTTTCCATTTGGTGGTAAGCTAAAGCAATTTGATAGGCTGCATAATCGGAGTCTACACCCCATAAATCAATAGCTTTTTGGTAACTACTTATGGCTAGCGTATATTCTTTAAGCATGTAATGGGCATCTCCCATTCTAGAAAATGCATCGTGTAATCGAGCATCTTTATCGGAAGTATTGTTTATAAAAGACTCGAAAGCACTGAGGGAATTAGCAAACTTAAAGAGTTTAAAGTTTGCATACGCAATATGGTAAGCAGCAGATTTGTACTCTGGCATACTTGAAACTAAAGTTACCTCTTGAAAATGAGTATAAGCTGTAATACTTTTTTCAAATTGGGCTGTTCTATAAAGTGCATCTCCGCTCCAGTAATTTGCCAATGCCTCGTAAGTTTTATTGTGTGTGTATTCTAAAGATTTATTAAAGTGTGTTAAAGCATTTAGGTAAGCTCCATCGTTAAATAACTGAACCGCTCTATAGTAAGAAACTTCTTGGTAGGCCTGTTGCAAACGAATGTTGTCTAGTCCATTTTTTTCCATGGAAGTAATTGCTCTAGAGTAGTCTTTATGAGTTAAAAATGCATTCACCAAATAAGAATAGGCCTCGTCTAAATATTCAGAGTCTGGAAAATCATTTATAAAATCTTGAAGAATCATGGTAGGATCGGCATAGGGATAACCTAATTCGTAGCAAAGTTTAGCGAAATTAAAATTAGAATATTCTGTTATTGCATTGTTTAAATCTAGGTTTGAAGCAGATTCAAAAGCATTTTGAGCAGACTTTTTATCGCCTAATTCCAAATAACAATCGGCTAAATAATAGTATGCATTTTGAGCTAAACTAGCTTCTGCCGCTACAATTTTATTAAACGCTGTACTTGCCAAAGAATATTCTTTAGAACGGTAGTAAGCCTGCCCAAGTAAATAATAACCCGAATCGTCTAAAGTATTAGATCCATCTAAATATTTATCCTTAAAAAAATAAATCGCATTTGCATAATCCTTCGTATGGAAATAGGCTTCAGCAATTAGCTTATACATTTCTGAAGAAGCATCGCTAAGACTGTCTGCATAGGGAATGCTAAAATTTAATAATTGCTTGTATTCTTTTTGTTGATGGTAAATTTGGCAGATGTAAAGAGGGATTTCTTCTAAATACTTATCCAGCTCTAAGAGGTCTTCAAAATGGTTTTTAGCTGTGGCAAAATTACCCTTGACATAAGCGATGTAGGCGAAATAATATTTTGATCTGATGGTGTACTCAGATTCGTTCGAAACTAAATCATGAAAAAGAATAGATGCTTTAGTAAAATCGCCTGTAGAAAATAAACTATAAGCATACTGAAACGAGTATTTGGATCTGTGTTTTTTATGAAGTTTTAGTAGTGGGATTGCATCGTAATACAACAAGGCGCTTTCGTAAGCTCTTTTACTAAAATAGAAATCTGCTAAATTACTAGATACATCGAAATATAAGGAGCTGTTCGGGTACTCGTCCATAAAACGCTTTAATAAAAACTCAGCATCGTTGTTGTACAAATGTTTGGCTGAAAGAGCCTTGTAATAATCTGTACTTATAGCCAACAAACTGTTTTTATCCTCTAGGAGCTCATCTAAGTATACAAATGCGTTGTAGGACATTGCATAAGATCCAGACTTGTATTGTTCTAGTGCAGCTTGATACGTTTCCATATTAGGATCTACTCCCACTTGCTGTGCATGAACTTTGGTATTGCTTAAAATCAGCAAATAAAAAACAATTAATACTCTTCTCATTGTTGCTTGTTTATTTTTTAAAAATAGAGAAACTAATGTGTTACAATTACAAGAAACATATGAACTTATGAACCATGTATAGTTAATTGAATTGGCTGAGAAATAGTAACTGTACTAAAAGGAATAGTAGAAAAACTAAAAAATTAAAAAATTAGTATACCGATCATAAAAAAAGGGGCAATCTATGTAGAATGCCCCTTTGTAATTATTAAAAAAATACTATTTTTTCTTTTTTGCTTCTTGTTGCTCTTTCATCATTTTTTCTAACCGGGCCTGAAACTTAGACTTTCCTTTTTTAGGTGTTACCTCTTTATTCGCTTCTAACTTAGCTAATAGAGCAGAATCATCCGTCATACCGGCAATTAATTTTTGCTGACCAAACGTAATTAAATTTGCTAAAAAGTAATAATAACTTAATGCAGCAGCATAATTATTCATTACACCTAAGAAAATAACAGGCATAAAGTACATCATGTACTTCATCTGAGGCATTTGTGCATTAGAAGAAGACATACTGTTGCTAAACTTCATTTGCAGTACCGTGGTTACCGTCATCAACAAAGTAAATAAACTAATATGATCGCCATAAAATGGTATGTTAAATCCTAAATCGAAAATGGAATCGTAGGTAGATAAATCCGTAGCCCATAAAAAGCCTTGCTGACGAAGCTCTATAGATGCTGGAAAAAACCGAAATAAAGCAAATAAAATAGGCATTTGAAACAGCATCGGAATACATCCTCCTAAAGGGCTAACTCCGGTTTGTTTGTAAAGAGCCATAGTTTCTTGCTGTCGCTTCATTTGGTCTTCGTACTTATCGTTTATAGCGTCAATTTGTGGTTTTAAAACACGCATTTTTGCCATAGATGTATACGATTTGTAAGTAAATGGAAACAAAGCCATTTTGATAAGCAAAGCCATTAATAGGATGATGATTCCATAATTTAACCCCCAACTTTCAAAGGCATTAAAAATATTGATTACTATGTATTTATTAATCCATCCAATAAAGCTCCAACCTAATGGAACTAACTCTTCCAAACCTATGGAATAAGATTTTAACTTTTTTACGTGATTCGGCACAAAATACCAATCCATGTTATAAGAATGGGTTCCTCCCTCGTAATTTAGTTGAGTTGATGCTGCTATTGTTTTTAAATAATTTTTCGATCCTTTTTGCCCTTTGGTCGTAAGCTCAATTTCTTTTGCTAAATCTTTTGAGGCCAATACGGTAGAGAAATACTGCGATTTAAAAGCAATCCAGTCTGAGTTAAGAACGCGTTCAGAATCGTCTGATGTTGATGATAAATAGTCTACCTCACCATCTACATAATAGTAAGCAGAAGTATTTACTGCTTCATTATCTATGTTTTTTTCCTGACGTGGTAGGTTTACAGACCAATCCAATTCTATTGGATTATCGCCTTGAATAAATCCATCTAAACCAACAAAATTAATGCTGTAGTCTACTTTGTATGAGTTGGGTTCTAAACTATAAGCAAACTCTAGATACTTTCCCTCTTGTACATTTAAACGCATAGAGAGTAACTGCTTATCACCTTGATTAAATTTATTGGTTTCAAAAACAAAGTCAGCTGTTTTTAAACGTCTATTCTGAGACCAGAAGGTAAGATTAAAAAGGGAAGAGTCTTCGCGCAACAAGTTTACAGGAAGCGAATCGTAGGTTTGATATTCTTTTAAAAACACACTTGTAACACGTCCGCCTTTGGCTGCCAATTCAATTTTAACCAAGTCATTTTCCAAATAAAACTTCTCGGAATTATCGAGTTTACTAGCTGCAGAAGAAAATGCTCCATAGGCCTCCACTAACTCGGCAGAGACTATAGAGTCGGACTCAAAACTACTTACAGAAACAGAAGAGGAAGTTTCGGACGGAGCATTAGGATTTGATACTGGCTCTTCGGTTGTAATTATTTGTTCGGATTTTTCGAGCTCTGCTTGGTTGCTTAAAAACCAAAATAAAATAATACCTATAAGAGCAAAACCTATAACCGAGTTATAATCGGTTTTCTTTTCTTGTTGTAACATATACTAATTTTTATTCTTTAGGGCTGCTTTAACAAAACTCACAAATAATGGATGAGGATTGGCAACCGTACTTTTATACTCAGGATGAAATTGTACACCTATAAACCATGGATGAGAAGGTATTTCAACAATTTCAACCAAACCTGTTTCGGGATTAACTCCGGTAGCTTTCATTCCTGCAGACTCAAAGTCTAACAGATATTTACTATTAAATTCGTATCGGTGGCGGTGGCGCTCAGCAATTGTGTCTTTACCGTAAACGGCATGAGCTATAGAGCCTTTTTTCAAATCACAATTACAGGAACCTAAACGCATGGTTCCACCCATGTTTGTAATTTTCTTCTGCTCTTCCATAATATCAATAACTGGATAAGCACTCACCGGGTTCATTTCAGCAGAATCGGCATCTTTAAAATTAAGAACCGTACGCGCAAATTCAATAACAGAAACCTGCATACCCAAACAAATACCTAAAAAGGGTATATTGTTTTCTCGGGCAAAACGTACTGCATGCAACTTTCCGTCTATCCCTCTATTACCAAAACCAGGCGCAACTAAAACAGCGTCCATGTTCTTCAAGGTTTCTTCGGCAGAAGAATGGGTTAATTTTTCTGAGTGAATCCAATGAAGATTTACTTTGCAACGCGTTGTAGAACTTGCATGAATTATAGCTTCGGAAATGGATTTATAAGAATCTTTAAGCTCAACATATTTTCCTACCAAGGCAATATCAACAGAGTTTTTAGGATTGTCTAAGTTGAATACAAACTCTTCCCAGTGCGAAATATCTGCTTCGCCTTTAGGATCTAATCCTAATTTTGATAACACAACCTTGTCTAATTGCTCGTCTTTCATTAAACGAGGAACGTCGTAAATAGTAGCTGCATCTATAGATTGAATAACCGCTTCGGGTTGTACGTTACAAAAAAGAGCTAGTTTTCTTCGAATGGCATTGTTTATTTCGTGCTCTGTTCTACACACCAATACATCAGGAAAAACACCAGATTCTTGCAATTGTTTAACAGAGTGCTGTGTTGGTTTTGTCTTTAACTCTCCTGCAGCAGATAAATAAGGAACTAAAGTAAGGTGAACCACAGCGCAGTCATTGCGCTTTTCCCAGCACATTTGACGAACTGTTTCTACATAAGGTAAGGATTCTATATCGCCAACCGTACCTCCAATTTCAGTAATAACCACATCGTAATTTCCCGAATTACCAAGAATTTGCATGCGTTCTTTAATCTCGTTGGTGATGTGAGGGATTACCTGAACCGTTTTCCCTAGGAAATCGCCTCTGCGTTCCTTCTGGATAACAGATTGGTATACTCTACCTGTAGTAACGTTATTTGCTTGTGAGGTAGGATGATTCATAAACCGTTCGTAATGGCCTAAATCTAAATCTGTTTCTGCACCATCCTCCGTAACAAAACACTCTCCATGTTCATACGGGTTAAGCGTTCCTGGATCTACGTTTAAATACGGATCAAACTTTTGAATGGTAACCCTATAACCTCTGCTTTGTAAAAGCGTAGCTAAAGAGGCCGAAATAATTCCTTTTCCTAGTGACGAGGTTACGCCACCTGTTACAAATACATACTTAGCTGAAGCCATTAAATAGGACTATTTTCTTAGGTTAATTGTTCTTTAGGAAACAACTTTGCAAAACTAGAAATATTCAGGCAGTAGAAAAAGGATTTTAAACTTTTTTAAAACTGCCAATTTGCCCCAATACTGGGCATAAATGGAAGTTGATTGATGCGAGAATCAGTAATTTGATCGTAATAGAATATATTTGCTCTATCGTAAAGGTTACTTATACTTAAAGAGGTTTCTAAAATACTGTTTTTTGAGAAGGTGATTTTCTTCGTAATAGAAGCATCTAAACGATGGTAATCTGGCATTTGAGCTTTGTTATATTCTGCATAATAAACACCTAAATCATCATTGGTTTGAGTTACATCGGTATCGATTCCATCTTCAAAACTAACATTTTCATAATAGGCTTGAGTTTGTGTAAAAGGAAAACCAGATCCATAATTCCATCGCATGTCTATGGTCCACGATTTATCTTCTCCCAATATACGAGAGGCTACTATGTTTAAGTTATGACGTCGATCAAAATGAGGTGCGTAGGTTTCGAAGGCGTCTGTTTTGGAAACTTTTCCTAAAGAATAAACCATCCATAAACTTGACTTCTGATCGTTGTATTTAATTAAAAAATCTATTCCCTTTGCCAGACCACTTTCTACAACAAAGTCTTTTTTCAACTCATCAGCAATATCACTATTATCTTCGCTGTCTTCGTAAAGTTTGTTTCTATTTAAGTTTATTAATTGTCCAAAATCCTTAATGTATCCTTCAACATTAAGGGTCCATTTTTCGTTTAAATCGAGCTCTAATCCAACAATTAAATGCTGTGCTTTTTGAAGATACGAGGTACGTTCCTCTCCATTTAAATTGTCGGGTAAATTAGTGGTACTCGAAATAAAGCCTTGAAACAAGTTAACAACTTCTCTTCCTGTAGTTACTGCCACAAGATTTTGAGAAAACAAGCCTGCCGAGGATTTTAATCTTAAATTCTCTGTTATATTAAACTTTAGTCCCAAACGTGGTTCTAAAGAAGATTCTCCAAGAGAACTGTAAGAGTGGTAACGTAAACTTGGTTCTAAAAGCAAACGAGTTCCTACATACTTATACTTTATAAATCCAGCAAATTCTGTTGTATTGTCGTTGTGCGAGAGTTTAATATCGGAAGGTGTATAAAAACTTAGCGAATTAGAAAAACCTAAAACTTCTAAACCGTATTTAATTTGATTGTCTCCTTTTAGAAAGGAAGTAAAGTCTAAGCCCATGTTAAACCCACCTATGGAACTTTTTTTCGGTTTGGCGCCAATATTCGTCTGTTCTGTATCGTATTTAGAATAAGCAAAATTACCCTCTACAAGCATAGTAGACCCACTTGGTATAAGTACAAAGTTGGTACCGAAACCATTTGATTTCCAGTTGAAATTTGTTAGAGAAGAGTACAAGACTTCGTCGCCGTAATTAAAACCGAAAATATTTATTTTACTCCCATTTGCACTTGCAAAAGATGCTTTACCATAAATATCTAAAAATCGATAAGGCAAGCCATCCTCTCCTATGTAAGAATAGATCGATTGTGATGTTTTATCAATATAAGATGTTTTGGTAGATAGAATAAATGAACTACTCGATCCGCTAGGCTTCTGTTTAAATATGGGTCCCTCCAATAGTAATTTAGCTCCAAAAGTTGAGGCTGCAACTTTACCCGTAATGCGCTTTTTATTCCCATCACGTGTTTTAATATCTACAACAGAAGAGATTCTACCGCCATATTCGGCATTAAAGCCTCCCGTATACACGTCAACAGTTTTTATAACATCGGTATCGAATACAGAAAACAAACCGATGGAGTGAAATGCATTGTAAAGAATCATTCCATCTAATAAAACAACGTTGTGTATTGGCGCTCCACCTCTTATGTATAGTTGACCACCTTGATCACCTGTAAAAACTACTCCAGGAATTACTTGTAAAAACTGAGCAATATCTGGCTCACCTCCAATAGAGGGTAGTTTTTTTAAGGATTTAGAGGTTAATTTAACAACCGATGTATTTACACTTGTTTTAGATTCCTGGCGCTCAGCAGAAAGTTGAATCGTATTTAGTTGAATACTAGATTCTGCTAAATAAAACTTTTGGTTTTGAATTTTGTTGGCTAAAACCTCTACAGAAGAGGAAATTCCATCGTATCCGATATAAGAAACAGAAATAGTATAGTTTCCTACTGGAACTTGTGATAAGTTGAAAAAACCATTACCATCTGTTAC
>CAWVTK010000050.1:0-13483 GCA_963933205.1 uncultured Flavobacteriales bacterium | reverse complement strand
TCAAAAAGAAAAGAAGAAAAGGCTATACAGTGAAAAATGGTCACCGTCAGTATCTTACTCAGATAACGATCGGTACAATCACTAAAAAGGCAGCAGCTAAAAAAGCGGCTCCTAAAGCTGAATCAGTAGAAGCCTAATTAATTAACCTAAAAAACTTTGAACCATGGCTCACAAGAAAGGTGTCGGTAGTTCCAAAAACGGTCGTGAATCGGAATCAAAACGACTAGGAATCAAAATTTTCGGTGGTCAATTAGCTGTTGCTGGTAACATCATCGTAAGACAAAGAGGTACAAAACACAATCCAGGAGAAAACGTAGGTATGGGAAAAGACCATACTTTGTTCGCCTTGTGTGATGGAAGTATCCAATTTAAGAAAAAGAGAAATAACAGATCTTATGTAAGCGTTGTTCCCTTCGCTGAATAAGTTGTACTCTAAAATAAAAAAAGGCTAGTTCATTTGAATTAGCCTTTTTTTTGTGCTTATAATTTTACTTTAATTTCTTGTTTAAAGAATGGCGCTGAGCATCTCTCTGGGTTTTTTTATCAAAATTCTTTTGCATGGCAGCCTCCAAATCTATTCCCGTTTGGTTTGCTATACAAGTTAAAACAAATAAAACATCTGCCAACTCATCAGATAAATCTTTGTCTTTGTCAGATTCTTTCTCGGATTGCTCTCCATATCTACGTGACATAATACGAGCAACTTCGCCTACCTCTTCAGTAAGCATAGCTAAATTAGTTAGCTCATTAAAGTAGCGTACACCGTAGGTGTTTATCCAATCATCCACCTTTTTTTGAAGCTCTTTTAATTCCATTATTCTTTACTTTTAGAGTCTAACTGAATTGTAACGGGACCATCATTAACTAAGGCTATTTGCATGTCTGCTCCAAAAACACCTGTTTGAATTGATTTATTGAGCTGTAACTCCAAAGATTTAATAAAGTTTTGATACAAAGGGATCGCTATTTCAGGTTGTGCTGCTTTTAAGTAGGAAGGTCTGTTTCCTTTTTTTGTGCTTGCAAACAAAGTGAATTGACTAATTAACAGAACCTCTCCATTCACCTCTACAATAGATTTATTCATTTTACCAGCCAAATCTGAAAAAATACGAAGGGCACTTATTTTTTTACATAGCCACTGAATGTCAGCTGGGCTGTCTAGATTTGTGATTCCTAAGAAAACAACTAAACCTTGTTGAATCTCAGAATGAAGCTTATGGTTTATCACTACCGAGGCTTCGCTAACTCTTTGTAGTGTAACTCTCACTTATGGTATTTAAATTCGCGGTACTGATTTCCGTCGTCTTCTAATATAGCTAAATAACTATCGTACCTAACAGGATGAATTGCATTGTTTTCTACTGCATCTTTAACCGCGCATTTGGGTTCATTTACGTGTTTGCAATTATGAAACTTACAGGAACCCTTTATACTTCTCATTTCAGGGAAATAGTCTGCTAATTCAGACTCTTCTACATCAACCAGTCCAAAGCCTTTAATCCCAGGAGTGTCAATAATAAATCCACCAAAGTCTAATGCATACATTTCTGCAAAAGTAGTTGTATGCATACCCTTTTGATGCGCATCGGAAACTTGTTGAGTAGCTAAGTCTAGTTCTGAATCAATCACATTAACTAAAGTAGATTTACCAACACCTGAATGACCTGATAAAAGCGTGACTTTATCTTTCATCTTAGCTGTAAGTGCTGTAATATTGAGTTCTTCTAGCGCAGAGGTTTCGATACACTCATAGCCAGCTGTGGAGTACATTTCTACAATTTCATCGTGGTACTCTCGGTCAAACTCATCGTACAAGTCAACCTTATTAAAAACGAGAATTGTAGGTATCTGGTAAGCCTCAGCGGTTACTAAAAAACGATCTATAAAACCAACCGAGGTGGAAGGAGATGCTAAGGTTACAATTAAAAAAGCTTGGTCGATGTTAGAGGCAATAATATGAACTTGCTTTGACAAGTTTACGGATTTACGAACGATGTAATTCTTACGTTCTAGGATTTCATAAATTAAATAGTCGTCTCCCTCCTTAGACAATAAAACAATATCACCGACGGCAATAGGGTTTGTGCTCTTTAAGCCCTGAATTCTAAATTTACCGCGAATACGACAATCTAAGTACTCACCATCGGAGGTGCGCACACTATACCAACTCCCTGTAGATTTTACAACCATTCCTTGCATTTTACAAAGATAAGGTTTGAGTTTTGAGAAAGAAGAATTTAGGACAAAATAAGATGAGAAATATATTCACAAAAAAAAGGACTCAAATTTTGAGTCCTTTAGTTGTATTAACTCGCCCCTCGAGAAATACAATTACATTAACCAATATTTAATTGTGTTATATAAGATTACAGTAGCAAAACTATATATAAAATATTATAAAAAAAAAGACCTAAACGATTATTTGGCTAAATATGAGTGGTACTACCTAATTTTTGAGGTAAAAAATGAGTTTCTTTAAATTGAACTATCCTCGTTTGTTGGAAAATATTAAAATAAACTATCTTCGTGGCTATGTCTATAAAAGTAGAAAAAGTAAGTAAATTTTACGGAACTCAAAAAGTACTACATGAAGTATCTTTTGAAATTCGGAAAGGAGAAATTGTTGGTTTCCTAGGGCCCAATGGAGCTGGTAAATCGACGATGATGAAAATTCTAACAGGCTACATACCTCATTCGGAAGGGGCCGTTGCTATTTGCAATTTAGATGTTGCAGAAAACGGCTTGAAAGCAAAGCATAAAATAGGCTATTTACCAGAGCACAACCCTTTATACTTAGACATGTATGTTCGGGAATACTTAGGATTTGTGGCTGACATCTTTGGGGTAAAACACAGCAGGATAGACTTGATGATTAAAAAAACTGGACTTATAAAAGAACAGCACAAACTAATTGGCGCTCTTTCTAAAGGGTATAGACAGAGGGTTGGTTTGGCACAAGCAATGCTACACGATCCCGAAGTACTTATTTTAGACGAGCCAACAACTGGACTAGACCCAAATCAGTTGGTAGAAATACGAAGACTGATTAAAGAAATTGGGTCAGAGAAAACAGTTATGCTCTCTACCCATATCATGCAAGAGGTAGAAGCGATTTGTGATAGAGTAATTATAATAAATAAAGGAAAAATAGTTGCCAATAAAACAATAAATGAACTTCATAAAAACAAAGACAATAGGAATATTATAACCATAGAGTTTAGCGAAAAAACCACTTTAGAAGACCTAAAAGCAATTGAACACGTCCTGGAAGTTAAAGAAATTGGAACAAACCAGTACCAAATAACTTCTGATTCAAAACACGATTTGAGAAAACGTTTATTTGAATATGCTGTTGCTAAAGAACACTCCGTTCTTCAAATGAATATGAAAGAAGACCGATTAGAAGATGTTTTCCATAGACTAACTAATTAACTCACACGAATTAGTATATTTGCAGCATACAAGTGGATGAATTTGACTGATTGCTACCACTCAAAAAAAGGCTAAAGCAGAATTCTACCGCTACAGCCCATATCAGACTATTTATCAATACTTATTAAAAGAAATAAATATGTCTTATTTTTTCACCTCAGAATCTGTTTCTGAAGGACACCCAGACAAAATTGCAGACCAAATATCTGATGCAATCTTAGATGCTTTTTTGGCACAAGACCCAGAATCTAAAGTAGCCTGTGAAACGCTAGTAACTACTGGTTTAACCGTAATAAGTGGCGAAGTAAAATCTACTGCATGGGTAGATTTACAGAAGCAAGCACGAAATGTAATAAAACGTATTGGTTATACTAAATCAGAATATAAGTTTGATGCAGAATCCTGCGGAATTATATCTGCTGTACACGAGCAATCAGCCGACATAAATCAAGGAGTTGAAGTTGGACAAGGTTTACACGAAGAACAAGGTGCGGGAGACCAAGGAATGATGTTTGGTTATGCAACAAACGAAACCGAGAACTTTATGCCACTGGCACTAAGTCTTTCTCATTTACTTCTTCAAGAATTAGCAGAAATACGAAGAGAGAACCACTCAGAAATGCATTACTTACGTCCAGATGCAAAATCTCAGGTAACCATTCAGTATTCTGATAAAAACATCCCAGAACGTATAGATACCATAGTTATTTCTACACAACACGATGATTTTGATGAAGAAGCACTAATGTTAGCTAAAATTAAAGCTGATGTTAAATTTATTTTAGTAGAAAGAATAAAGAAAAAACTACCTGAACATATCGTTGCATTGTTTGATGAGAAAATCACCTACCATGTCAATCCTACAGGTAAATTTGTGATTGGAGGACCACACGGTGATACAGGCCTTACTGGACGAAAAATTATAGTGGACACCTACGGAGGTAAAGGCGCCCATGGCGGCGGAGCATTCTCTGGAAAAGACCCTTCAAAAGTAGACCGTTCTGCAGCCTATGCAACACGACACATAGCTAAAAATCTTGTTGCAGCTGGTGTTTCCGATCAAATACTTGTTCAAGTAGCCTACGCAATTGGTGTAGCAAAACCGATGAATATATTTGTGGATACGTACGGAACATCAAAGGTGAAAATGAGCGACAGCACTATTGCTCTGAAGGTAAATGATTTGTTCGATATGCGTCCGGCTGCTATTGTAGATAGATTTAAATTAAAAGATCCTATTTATAGTGAAACTGCAGCGTACGGACATATGGGGAGGGAATCAGAAAAGAAAACCGTTAGATTTGAAGTCGGAGGTGGAAGAGAAATCGTAAAAGAAATTGAAACTTTCCCTTGGGAAAAACTAGACTTCGTAAACAAAGTAAAAACAACTTTTGAGCTTAAATAGATGAACTATACCTACCAAGGAAATACGTTTACAATTGAACGATATCCTACAACCGAAAACAAATCTCTTAAAGCTTGGAGTGCTGCAGACGAGCACATTTTAAATTTTTTAGAGGAATCTAAAATAGCCACTAAAAAAACGGTTGTTTACAACGATAGGTTTGGCTTTTTGAGCACTTTTATAGCTCAAAACATGCCGACTGTGGTACTCGACTTTAAAAGTCAAGAAAAGGCTTTTGAGCTGAATTTCAAAACCAACGAATTGAGTTTTGATGTTCCAACAAAGAGTTCCATTGATCCTAATAAAGCAAATTATAAATTGGCGCTCCTTAAGATTCCTAAATCTTTAGATTTATTCCGTTTACAATTATCTCAAATACACGGTTCATTAACAGAAAATGGACAAGTTGTTTGTGGATTTATGACAAAATACTTCTCTAAGCAGTACCTATCAATTGCTTCAGAATTTTTCGAAGATTGCACTCAATCTAAGGCCTGGAAAAAATCGAGAATTCTTATTCTTAAAAAGAAAAGAAAGATTAAAAAACAGACCTTCCTCAACGAAATTTCTTATTCGAGTGACAAGACATTTAAACAGCACTATGGAGTGTTTTCTGCAAAAAACATAGACTACGCAACACAGTTCTTTATAGACCATATGGACGTAAGAATGGACCATACTAAAATTTTAGATTTAGCAGCTGGAAACGGAATTTTAGCTTACGCTGTACAAAAAGAAAAACCGAATTCTGAGATCCATGTATTAGAGGATTCACACCTCGCCTTAGAATCTTCAAAAATGAATATTGAAGGAACTAACGTACATTTTCATTACAACGACTGTTTAGCAGATTTTGAAGATCAAAGCTTTGATTTAATCGTTTCGAATCCTCCATTCCATTTTGAGCATGAAACGAATATAGAGGTAGCTTTAGAATTGTTTAAAGAAGTAAAAAGATGTCTTAAAAAGGGTGGCTCTTTTCAAATGGTTACCAGCCATCACCTGAATTCAAAAACACACCTTTACAAGCTTTTTCACAAAGTAGATATTGTAAGCGAAGATCTCAAGTTTGTAGTATACAACTGCCATTAGTACATCACTTCGAAAAAAATAAGTGGTGTGTATATTTTCTTAAATTGAGTAGAATTAACATAAAATCGATCTATTATGAAAAATTTACCACTTGTATTAGCTGTTTGTATTCTTTTTAGTTGCCAAAAGAAAGAAGTAAAAACCGTTGTCATTTCTGGAAATATTACTGAGCCTGTAAGTGAAATTGCAGGAGTAATTTCTGAAGATCTAACTAATATGTATACGGACTCGCTAAACAGTGATGCTACATTCGAAATTGAATTTGAGTTGGAAAAACCATCGTATATGAGTTTTAAGCACGGACAAGAAAGTACTGCAATGTACGTAGTTCCTGGCGATAGAATTAGCTTAAAACTCGACCCTAGTGAGTTTGACGAATCCATAAATTATGATGGATCAGATGCATCAAACTTTTTAGCTAAGAAGTACTTACTAGAAGAACAATTGGAATTTAATGATTTGTATGCTTTAGCCGAAACTGAGTTTTTAGACTTAGTAGCACAAGAAGAATCTAAAATGAAAAACCTTCTGATGAATCTTTCAGAAAGTGATTTTAAAACACAACAAGAGAATGAAATTTCGATGCAATGGGCTACCTCAAAACTCAACTACAAAAACTACTTCGAATACGTAACAAAAGACACTGTACATCTTAGCGAAAATTACTTCGATTTTATGGCAGATTTTGATGTAAATGACCCCACTATTATAGAAAATAAAGCATCGTATAAATTTCTTAAGACCTACGTTTCTACAAATGTATCAGAAGAGTTTGACCATGTATTACTCTCAAATTTTGATTTTATCTCTAGAGAATTTACGCAGCAATCTACAAAAGATAAAATAGCCTACGATCTATTAAAAGACTATCTGAAAAACGAAAGTTTAGTAAAAATGGAGAAAGTAATGGACGGTTATAGTAAACTTCAGTCTGACACAGTAAAATACAATGAATTAAGAGATTTAGCTTTGGAAATGTCTGTGTTTAACCAAGGAAATCCTGCACTCAACTTTACTTATCCCGATGCAAATGGAGACAGTATTTCTTTGTCCGATTTTAAAGGGTCTTTGGTGTACGTAGATGTTTGGGCAACTTGGTGCGGCCCATGTAAAAGAGAAATTCCTTTTTTACTCGAATTGGAAAAAGACTATCAGGATAAAGACATTGTATTTTTATCGGTTTCTGTTGACCAAGACAAAGATTACGATGCTTGGAAAACCATGATAAAAGAAAAAGAAATGGGAGGCGTGCAACTTTTTGCTTCGGGTTGGAGTCAGATTACTAAAGACTATAAAATAAATGGAATTCCGCGTTTCATGCTTTTTGACAAGAAGGGTGCTATTGTAAATGTTAGAGCAACTAGACCATCAAATGATGATACACGTGTTTTAATAGATAATAATCTGTAGCTTATAAATGCCTAAGAACACACCTTTAAAGCGCTTTTTAATTTGGAGACTCAAAAATATCTCCCAAAAGCAATTTATCTTATTACTGAGCCTTCTTGTTGGAATAGGTTCTGGATTACTAGCTGCATTAATAAAAAATGCAGCGCACAGCTTAGGCGATCTTTTACGAGGTGCTACAGAAGCCTTTAGCTGGCATCATTACAGTTTATTAATACTGCCACTTATTGGTATTGTTGCATCAGTAGTGTGGAGTAAATACATTGTTAGAAAGCCCGAGAGTAATGGCTTCCCAACCATTTTATATGCCATTGCTAAACGGAGTGGTATCATGAAAAAGCACCACATGTTTTCTTCCGTTATTTCTTCAATATTAACCGCTGGTTTTGGAGGCTCTATAGGACTAGAGGCACCAGCGGCCTCAAGTGCCTCTTCCATGAGTTCTAACTTTGCACGAGTACTTCATTTAAACTTTAAGGATCGAATGCTATTAATTGGTTGCGCAACTGCCGGTACAATTGCCAGTATATTTAACGCACCAATTGCTGCGCTAATTTTAGCGATGGAAGTGTTAATGCTAGACCTTACTATGGCTTCAATCATACCTCTTCTAATTGCATCGGTATCTGCAACCATTAGCTCTCGTTTAATTGTTGGCGATGCTTTGTTATTACACTTTGATTTAGTCTCGCAGTTTAAAGTGAGCAATCTGCCTTTTTACGTTTTATTGGGGGTATTGTGTGGTTTACTTTCTGTTTTGTTTACTAAAGTATTTTACAAAACTTCAAACGTATTAAAAAAAATAAAACATAAAATTAACCGAGCTGTTTTGGGCGGTTTATTTTTAGGTGTTTTGCTCTTTTTGGTACCGCCTCTCTTTGGAGAAGGTTTTGAAACAATAAACCTGCTTTTAGCAGATAAAGGAGAACAAGTACTAGCGGGAAGCTACATAGAAAGTTTATGTACTAGCGAAACTACTTTAGTATTGCTCATTTTTTGCATGATCTTTTTTAAGATTATTGCAACCTCTGTTACAGTGGCCGTAGGTGGAATTGGAGGTGTTTTTGCACCAGCTCTTTTTCTAGGTGCTGCCTTAGGCTTTGTATTTTCAAAGTTTCTAAACTACTTTTTTTGGGTAGAGTTGTCAGTAAGCAATTTCAGTTTAGTATCTATGGCTGGATTAATTGCTGGAGTACTTCACGCTCCTTTAACTGCCATTTTTCTAATTGCAGAAATTACCAGCGGATACGAACTATTTTTACCCCTGATGACCGTAGCCGCCATTTCTTATGTAAGCTCAAAATACTTTATACCACATTCTCTATTTAATTTACAGTTAGCTTTAAAAGGAGAGTTAATGACGCATAATAAAGACAAAGCTGTTTTAATGCAAATGCAATTAGAGAAATTAGTAGAAAAAAACTTCTCCGTGATACATCCGGAAATGAATTTAGGTAAGCTAGTAAAGGTTGTTGCAAACTCTAAGCGCAATATATTTCCGGTGGTAAACGATAAAAATATATTCTTAGGAATTATAAACTTGGATGATATTCGTAAGGTAATGTTTGACCATAGTTTGTATGCACAAATTACGGTATCCGATTTAATGCACGAACCCTTAGGGATTATTAAATTATACGACCCTATGGAAAAAGTTATGGCTAAATTTAAAGATACGGGTGCATGGAACCTTGCTGTTACCTGCCAAGGAGAATACATTGGTTTTATATCTAAATCTAAGTTGTTTAATAATTACCGAAGAAAACTTGTGGAATTTTCTGAAGAATAGAACAGACATTAGATGATAAAGCCTGCACCAAACTAATTAAACTAAAACTATGCTGATACCCATTGGTAGTATTGTAAACGCAATTGCAGTAATTGTTGGAAGCCTAGTTGGACTCGGAATAGGATCCTTTATACCCGAAAGAATTCGAAGCAGTATATTCCAAGTAATCGGTTTGTTTACCTTAGTATTGGGAATAAAAATGGCCTTAGATACACAGTACTTTTTAATCTTATTATCGAGTTTAGTAATTGGGGTGTTACTGGGCGAAGCACTTAACATCGAAGGGGGCTTAGAATCAATTGGTAGATTATTGAAAGAAAAGTTTAGAAGTAAAAATAAATTATTTTCTGAGGGTTTAATAACTGCCTTTTTATTGTATTGCATTGGCTCTATGACCTTTGTAGGCACAATTGAAGAAGGGGTTAACAACGACCGTACACTCTTATATACTAAAAGCATAATGGACGGCCTAACTTCTATTCTACTTGCTTCTACTTTAGGATCAGGAGTGCTAATATCCGCAATTCCACTGCTTATCTTTCAATCAGTTTTAACCTGGGGTGCTCTTTATTTCGAGGACTATTTAAGCCCAGAAATGATCACAGAACTTTCTGCAGTTGGTGGGGTTCTTATTATAGCTATTAGCTTAAATATTTTAGGTATGCTAAAAATTAAAGTTAGCAATTTACTGCCGGCATTATTTTTAGTCCTTCCCATCTATCTATTATTTGCTTAAGTGTAGCGTGCTTATTAACTTTTAAGCAATACCTGAATTGTGGTTCTGTTTTTTTGACTCAGTAAAACTTCTTTGCCATTTAACAAATTTTGGATATCGCTATTTATATAATGACGAACGGTTAACAGCTCAAGTCCCGTATTGAATTTCACCTTATACTTTAAAGAAAGCTCATTAATAAGCGCATCAAATAGGAGCTCATCTACATTGAGTGCAAAGGAACATGAAACAGCTGTGTTTTGAAGCAAGTTTACTTTAGCATTGTACTTAGCTAGTATGGAAAAAATATGTGCTAAATGATTTTCAACAATAAACTCTAATTCGTTTACAGCAACAGAAAGTAAGGTTTGATTTTTCTTTAATATGAAAAAGGCTGTTTCAGGAGCTATTGTAGGGCTGTCCGAAATCCATGTACCAATTTCATCCGGATGTAAAAAAGACCTTATCTCTAAAGGAATATTACCTCGTTTTAATGGCTGAAGTGTTTTAGGGTGAATTACAGATGCACCATAAAAAGCCAATTCTATAGCTTCTTGAAAAGGGAGTTTTTCTATTTTTTGTGGGTTTTCAAAGTACCTAGGATCGGCATGTAAGAAACCTGGGACATCTTTCCATATAACTAATTTTTTTGCTTTTAAAACAGTTGCAAAAATAGCCGCAGTATAATCAGAGCCTTCTCTACCTAAGGTGGTTGTGAAATTTTCTGAGGTACAAGCAATAAACCCCTGTGTTATTGTTAATGTATCTTTAGGTACATACTTATGTATTAGCTGAGCACTTAAAACCCAATCTATATTAGCCGATTGGTGTTTGTTGTCTGTTTTTAGTACATCTCTGGCGTCTAACCAATAATTAGCTATTTCTACCTCTTTTAAATAGGCACTTATGATTGTGGTAGAAATCAGCTCACCAATCGATACAATTTGATCGTATTCATAAGGGTATTCTGGCCTAGGTTCGTCTTCTAAAGCCCACTCTACCTCTACAAATAAGTTTGTTACGGCATCGAATACAGAATGATTTTTAGGAAATAAATCTTCTAAAATACCTTGATGAAAAGTTTTGACTTTCTCTAATAATTTAAATGTATCGTCTTGTTTTAAATAAAATGCTTTAGCAACTTCCTCCAGAGCATTGGTGGTTTTACCCATAGCAGAAACTACAACCAGTGGCATGTCGTTCTGGTACTTTTTAAGAATTTGCACTAAGTTTTTTACTCCCTGGGCATCTTTTACAGATGCGCCGCCAAATTTAAAGACTTTCATCGAATTTTAATTTAACACAAATGTAAGTTAAGCTGATAAAATAGTTAAATGTTAAGCCTGAAAATTAAAATCTAATTTAGTTGTACAATGCCACTATTATACAAAACGCCCAGAAATTAATTTTACTGGGCGTTTTTCTATAAAATAGCTTGTTCGGTTTTGTATAATCAATACTCAATAGTATTGGATAAGTATACTAAAGTATTCGGGCTAGACATTTTTATTTGATAGCCATTACCAGGCAACAGATCTCCTATGCCGTTAAAGCCATATTCTACTAGGTAAGCAGAGCCTACATTGTCTTTAACAATAACAACATCAGCTATAATATCGGCAAACACAGCTTCGGCGTTGGCAGCATTGGTTCGCAAATAACTAAACATGCCCCAGCCTTGGTTTAAACTTATTGGTGTTTGTTCTGGTAGAGCATATTCTCCGCACAGCTCTATAGATTGAGCGTTGGTTGTTTTAATTAAATAACCTTGTTCATTCTCTAACAATCCTATTGCGTTTAAAACATATCCGGGCAAGTAAGCAGCTCCTGCAAAATCTTTAATAAGTACTAAATTATTTTGAGCAATTAACTCATTAAATACGATCGGAATATTCATGTCGGCAGACTGAATATAAGTGGAAAAAATAGACCAGCCAGCAACTAAATTAATTGTTTGACAGGTTTGTGAAGAAGCAGAAAAATTACACAATCCTTCTTGAAAAGGAGCTCCACCAGAAATTAACACTCCATTATCATTAGAAATAACCCAAGAAATTTCTTCTTGCCAATCACCGCCATCGCAGCTAATTTCTAAACATCCATTTAGTGGGTCGTAACAAAAAACTTCAGTTCCTTCAAAGCCAGAACTAAGGCTAAATTCCATATTGTTAAAGTTAATAGAATTCCCATTCCAACCGTCGCCATAAGTGTCTGTCATTTCCAAAGTAAAGGATTCTGCAATACAATTCCCAGCACAGTCGTAACCAATGTTCGGTCCGGTTCCTCCGCAATCTCCACAACTATCTATCTCGGCACAAGAACCGTCGTCTGTTTGCGCATAAGGGTTGTAATTACAAGCGCTGGCATCCATGCATCCGGTGGCTGTTAGCTGAATGTTTAATTCGGTAATCGCTCCTGTTTCTATGGCTATACTAATCTGTTGAGAGGTATATCCTAATGCAGATACTTCTAGAGTATAGATGCCTGGATTAGCCATTCCGGTTTCGTAAAAACCTCCTAAACTAGAAATAGATGGATTATTAGAACCCAGTATTTGAACAGTTACATTACTAATGGGTGCTTCTGTAAAGTTATCGCTTATGGTTCCTTGAATAAAACTAGCATTTGTAAATTTTCGCTCCACAACAAAAAGCCCATTTTCTACATCAGAAATAAGGATGTTTCCGGAGGGTAAATACGGGTAGGTTCCCCATGCTCCGTTAAAACCATTTCCTTGGTAGTCTGGAGAAGAATCGTAATATGCAACTTCAATTAAGTTACTAGGGTTACTGGCATCTACTACCGAAACGCCGTCTCTGTAATACGAAGTAACTAAAAAATCGCCGTCTACATGAGTATTGTGGGGTATCACGTCTGTATCGTTACTCCAAGCTTGAATTCTGTCTAATTCTTCGATGTTGTTTAAATCCGAAACATCGTAAGCGGTAACAAAAGCTCCACTTATTTCATCGGTTGTGAAAACTGTATTTCCATCATCCGAAATCCAACTATTGTGTGTAAAATTACTAGGTGTGGATTGGCTTGCAAGTAGTACTGGATTTGCCTTATCACTCACATCAACTACAGAAAATTCTCCATTGTAAATTGCTCCACCCCAAAGTGTATCGCCTCTCACCATGGCATCATGAAAATAGCTCCCGTCGTAATTACCTAAGTATTCTGGGCTTTCAGGGTTTTGGCTTAAGTCGAACATCATAGCTCCACCCCCACCAAAGTTGGCTCCAAATACGTATAAAACTCCATTTTCATCTACGTAAATGTTGTGAGCTGAGGTAAAACCTAATTGATCGTTTTGAATAGAACTGAGATCAGAATTTCCAGCAATTAGTTCCTCGAGATTTATAATTTGTAATCCTCCACTAGATTCATTTACACAATACAAATAGTTTCCGTAAGTTTTTAAATCTCTCCAAATAGAATTGGGAGCTTCAAAAAAACCAAGTTCTGTTGGTTGCGTCGCGTTTGTTATGTCTACTACTGAAACTCCAGTTGTTAAACCTACCAAGGCATATTCGCCACTTTCGTTGGCGTAACCCCATATATCGTTTAGTTCATTTGTATAACTTAAATTTGATAAGTAGTTTAAGTTTAAACTAGATTGTGCGCTTAAATTGAGCACAAA
>CAWVTK010000049.1:0-13553 GCA_963933205.1 uncultured Flavobacteriales bacterium | reverse complement strand
CTGTAACCTCACCTCAAGCCCCCTCCTTATTAGAAGAAAATACATTTCAAGATTTAGCTTCTGGTAAGCTTAAATTTTCTGAGCTCCAGGCCGAATTTTACACTTCCGAAAAAAGGATAGAAGACGCTCTTATGCAGAAATTTGATTTGATGGAAAATGGTTGTGTTCCTTGTGAGCAGGCTTATTTTTATGGAATTAAATCTCTGGTGAAATAATGTTTTTAAGACTCTTCCTCTAAAACAACCAACTTAAAGCCTACGCCTCTTATGTTTTCAATTTTAATCATAGGGTCTTCACTAAAGTGTTTTCGGAGTTTAGAAATAAATACATCTAAACTTCTACCTAAGAAATAATCGTTTTTGCCCCACAAGCTTACCAGAATATTCTCTCTTTTTGTAATGGTATTTACTTTTTGAATAAGCAAGGATAACAATTTTGTTTCTTTTATTGTTAGCTTTCTTTCAACCTCTCCTTTTAAAAGTTTTTGCTCTTTAACATCAAGCGTAAAGCTGCCAATTTTGTAAAATTCTTTTACTGGCTGATTAACGAGCTTTCTCTTTAAGAAGACTTGAATTTTAAGACACAATTCTTCAATATTAAAGGGTTTGGTAATGTAATCATCGGCCCCCAAGCTTAAACCCTCTAGCTTATCTTCTTGCATAGATCTGGCTGTTAAAAAAATAATGGGTACGTGTTTGTTGGTTTCTCTAATTTTCTTGGCTAGCTCAAATCCATCCATTTCTGGGAGCATTACATCTAGAATACATAAATCGAAAATTGATTTCTTAAAAGCAGTTAAAGCTTGTTTTCCATTTTCACAAGACACAATTTCATAGTCGCGCTTCTCTAATTGATCTCGTGTAACAAAACTTAAACTCAAATCGTCTTCTACGTATAAAATCTTAGCCATGCACTTATCGTTTAATTTTAAATATAACTGTGGTACCCTTGTTTAGCTTACTTTCAATTTCCCATTGCCAATTATGCGCCTTGCAAATTTGATTTACGTAGTACAGCCCTAAACCTAAACCTTTTACGTTATGCACTCTTCCTGTTGATACCCTAAAGAATTTGTTTTTAACCTTGCTTATTTTTTCTTTTGGAATGCCAATTCCATTGTCCGAGACTCTTATACACAAAAACCTGTCCATTTCTGAGGTCTCAATTTTTATATGTGGGTTTTGATGGTTGTATTTGATGGCATTGTCTATAATATTGTAAAGAATATTTGTGAGGTGTAATTTGTCGCACAAAATAAGATCGTTGCTCGCGCTCAGATTTGTTACAATTTTACCGGCTCGTTTCTCTAACGATAACTCTACACTTTTTACAATCGCATTTATGGAGTCGTTTAATCTTGTTTTTTCAAAATTCAATTCAATTTCTTGGCGTTCTATTTCTGCTATTTGGAGTATTTTTTCAACCTGCTTATTTAAGCGTAGGTTTTGCTCCTTTATAATTTGAGTGTAGTTGGTTAGGTTTTTCTCTTCAGAAATTGCCCGATCGTTTAGCAGAGCTGCTGCGGCTATTCCAATGGTAGATATGGGTGTTTTAAACTCATGTGTCATGTTATTTATAAAGTCTTTTTGCAGCTCAGATAAGCGTTTTTGGCGAAGTATAATACTCAATGCATACACAAAGAAGAGTACGGTTAAAAGGAGCAAGAAAGAGAAGAAAATCCACAATTGGTTGCCGGCTATTAGGTAGGATGCCTTATTTGGAAAATTTATACCAAAATAATAAATAAACTCATCGTATTTAGGAAGTTCGCCAATTGCTTTTTTATTGAGCTTGTCTTTAAAAGAAACGTATTCTCCATAGACCATTTTTTCGCTCGAACAATCGTAAATCGCATATTCGTAATCGGTTTGGATGTTTCTTTTTACAAATTCAGTTCTTAAGTACAACTCTAAAATATTAGCATCTATTGCCTCTCTAATGTTTACTATATAATAGTCCGACGAAATTTGTTTTACCGGATTTACTACCGGAAAATCCATTTGATTGTATTCGGAAATATTTTCCGCAACTTTTTTTAGTGATATAAAAACATCTTCCTGAAATTTTTGTTGCTGTAAACTTAAAGCTTGATTAATCCAGTATATCTGCACACTTATAATCCCGGCAATAGCTATACTGCCCAAAATTGCAATATTTCGAATGGCTCTGTTTTTCATAAGTTCTATTAAAATTAAAGGCTTAAAGTTAATTTAAATATAAGGAAGGCTTTGAGTTCATTTGTATTTTACAAAAAAGGCTCTGCAATAAAAAAGACCCTCTCTTTTGAGAAGGTCTTTTTTTTATGTACAGAACCCGAAGGTTAGTTAAGGTAATTTAGTTTTCGAATTCCTTAGAAGTAATTACTAAGGTTTTAGCAACCTCTTCTGCTGTTTTAGTTGCTTCTACAGCAATTGTTTCTATAACAGCATCTTGAGTCTCTATTTGAGAGGTGTGGCTTCCCTCGCCTAAAATTGGAGCTAGAACTAAGCCAATTAAGCAAGTAAGCTTAATTAAAATATTCATTGAGGGTCCAGAAGTATCTTTAAATGGATCGCCAACTGTATCTCCAGTAATTGCAGCTTCATGAGCAGCAGAGCCTTTGTGTGTCATTTCTCCATTAATCATTACTCCAGCCTCAAAGGATTTTTTTGCATTATCCCAAGCTCCGCCGGCATTGTTTTGGAAAATAGCCCAAAGTACACCAGAAACGGTAACACCAGCCATATATCCACCTAACATTTCAGCAATCATAAGCTTATCCATTCCAAATAACATAGGAACAAAAGTAATAATTAAAGGAAATCCGATGGTTAAAATTCCAGGTAGCATCATCTCTTTTAAGGAAGCATTGGTAGAAATTTCAACACATTTATCGTATTCTGGTTTCCCAGTACCTTCCATAATTCCCGGAATCTCTTTAAATTGTCTTCGAACTTCGTACACCATTTCCATGGCCGCTTTACCAACCGCATTCATAGCCAATGCAGAGAAAACTACAGGAACCATTCCTCCAATAAACAACATGGCCAAAACAGGTGCTTTAAAGATGTTAATTCCATCAATACCTGTAAAAGTAACATAGGCCGCAAAAAGAGCCAATGAAGTTAATGCAGCAGAAGCGATAGCAAATCCTTTACCAGTAGCCGCTGTTGTGTTTCCAACAGAGTCTAAAATATCTGTTCTCTGTCTTACGATAGGATCTTGTTCGCTCATTTCTGCAATACCACCTGCGTTATCAGCAATAGGTCCGAAAGCATCAATTGCCAATTGCATAGCAGTTGTAGCCATCATTGCCGATGCTGCCATTGCAACACCATAAAAACCTGCAAATGCATAGGAAGACCAAATAGCCATTGCAAATAAAATTACAGTAGGGAAAGTAGAAATCATTCCAGTTGCAAGCCCAGCTATAATATTTGTACCTGCTCCAGTAGCAGATTTCTCCACAATATTCAAGATTGGTTTTTTACCTAAACCGGTATAGTATTCTGTTACAGAAGAAATAACACCACCAACAATTAAACCTACTATGGTAGCATAAAATACTCTCATCGAAGAAATATCTTTCAGTACATTTCCGCCAGTTTCAAAGAAATTCATTTTCATAGTTTCAGGAAGCATCCAGGTAACTAAACCATAACATGAAGCAGCAACCAAAGCAATTGAGAACCAATTTCCTTTGTTTAATGCTCCCATTACTTCAGATTCTTTAGCGTCGTTATTCTTAATAGAAACCAGCATAGTACCTAGCATAGAAATTACAATACCAACTCCTGCAATCGTCATAGGAAGTAAAATAGGACCTATAGAACCAAAACCATTGAATATAGAAATGTCATTTACTTCAATAACATAGTTTCCTAACACCATCGCAGCCAATACGGTTGCCACATATGAACCAAATAAATCAGCTCCCATTCCGGCAACATCCCCTACATTATCCCCTACATTATCAGCAATAGTTGCAGGGTTTCTTGGGTCATCTTCAGGAATACCTGCTTCAACTTTTCCTACTAAATCAGCACCAACATCGGCGGCTTTGGTATAAATACCACCACCTACTCTAGCAAACAATGCAATCGACTCGGCACCTAAAGAGAATCCAGCTAAGGTTTCTAATACGATGGTCATGTCATGACTATTGGTCCACTGACCTCCCATAAAAAAGTTGTAGAAAGCAATAAAGAAAACCGTTAAGCCTAATACAGCTAAACCAGCAACACCAAGCCCCATAACGGTACCACCGCCAAAAGATACTTTAAGTGCGTTCGGAAGAGAAGTTCTTGCCGCTTGAGTGGTTCGTACATTTGTTTTAGTCGCAATCTTCATACCCATATTCCCCGCTAAAGCAGAGAAAAAGGCACCTACAACAAAAGCAATAACAATAAGCCAATGCGTAGAAGGTACTACTGTTGATACAATAAATAACAGCACACTTACGCCTATAACAAATAAGGTTAAGAGTCTATATTCCGCTTTTAAAAAGGCTAATGCACCTTCGTAAATATGGTCAGATATTTCTTTCATTTTCCCGTCACCAGCATCCTGTTTTAATACCCATGATTTTTTTACAACCATAAACAGTAATCCAATAACTGCCATCACGATTGGCATGTAAATAATTATTGATTCCATAACACGTTAAATTTTTAGTTTACAAGAGCGCAAATATAAGAAATTTGTTTGCATATAATATTCTTTCAGATTTGTTTTATAATACAATGATATACTGATAGATACATATTTTTTGCGCCATAAATACGTCTCGTTATATATTACTTAAAGAGTCGATAAATTTTTCAAGCTTCAATTTCATATATTCAAATTTCAATTCTTACCTTTGCCCAAAGCACCCCTTGTGGGTATAAAATACAAGTATATGACACTTTTATCAATCTTTTTTGGATTTATGGGTGGCTACGAATGGGTTTTAATCCTTTTAGCTGTTCTTTTATTATTTGGAGGTAAAAAAATACCTGAGCTCATGCGTGGGCTAGGTAGCGGAATTAAAGAATTTAAAGACGCGGCCAAAGAAGAAAAAGACAAATTGAACAGCAAAGAAGAGTAAACCTTAAAGTACTAGCCTTGAAGAATTTTTCCTCTCTAAGCGAAATTAAAGAATCCTTACTAGAAGGATCAGTAAGTTGCCAATCTTTAGTTTCGTATTACTTAGAACGCATTACTAAGCACCAAGATCTAAATATTTATTTAGAAGTTTTTAACGAAAGCGCTCTTGCTCAAGCCCAAATAATTGATCAGAAATTACTGGATGGAACTGCAGGTAGACTTGCAGGGATGGTGATTGCGATTAAGGACAATATTTGTTATAAAGGCCACCGTGTTTCTGCCTCTTCTAAAATATTAGATGGTTTTGAGTCGCTCTATAGTGCTACTGTAGTAGAGCGTTTACTAGAAGAAGACGCTATAATTATAGGTCGGTTAAATTGCGATGAGTTTGCGATGGGATCTTCAAATGAAAATTCGGCTTACGGGCCAGTAAAGAACCCGATCAATCCGACTAAAGTCCCAGGTGGTTCATCGGGCGGCTCGGCTGCCGCTGTTGCTGCCGATTTATGCCAACTGGCATTGGGTAGCGATACAGGAGGTTCTATTCGTCAACCTGCCGCTTTTTGTGGGGTGATTGGGCTTAAGCCTACTTATGCACGTGTATCTCGTTTTGGTTTAATTGCTTACGCTTCTTCATTCGATCAAATTGGGCCTCTAGCAAAATCTGTTGAGGATGCTGCTTTAGTAACAGAAATAATGGCGGGTAAAGACGAAAATGATTCGACCAGTTCTTCTGTTCCAGTGAGCTCTTACAGCAAGCTAAAAGATTCATCAGAAAAAAAGAAGATTGCTTACTTTAAGGAGTACATAGATAGCCCGGGTTTAGATTCGGAAATAAAAGAGAGCTTTTTACAGCTTATAAAAGACTTAAAAGCAGACGGCCATACGGTAGAAGAACACAGCTTTTCTTATCTTGATGTTATGGTACCTACTTATTATATACTCACAACTGCAGAGGCTTCTTCTAACTTAGCGCGATACGACGGCGTTCACTTTGGGTACAGAAGTCCCAATGGCCACGATTTAGAAAGCACTTATAAGAAGTCGAGAACTGAAGGTTTTGGCGAAGAAGTGAAGCTCAGAATTATGCTGGGTACCTTTGTATTAAGCTCCGGATATTACGATGCATATTACACAAAAGCACAAAAAGTACGTAGGTTAATACAGGAAAGAACACAGGCTGTTTTTGAGCAGAATGAATTTATTTTAATGCCAACTACTCCTACAACTGCCTTTAATATTGGTGTAAAAAATGAAGACCCAACAGTAGCATATTTAGAAGATATTTACACGGTTCACGCCAATTTAGCAGGAGTGCCTGCTATTTCTTTACCTCTATGGAATTCAAGTAAGAACATGCCCATGGGTGTACAACTTATGGCTCCAGCTTTTATGGAAGAATCTCTTTTAGCTTTTTCTGAAAAGTTAATGAAACGCACTAAAAAATGAAAAACGCTATTAGGCTTCTTGTTTTTACTTTATTCGGCTTCAGTATTTCGGCTTTAGCTTTAAACGAAAACTATAAAAACAAAGACAGCTTAAAAGCAGTTTATTTAGACGACCCTATTGTAGCTAACTTCGACAGTATTTTATTGGCAAATCACGCCTTTACCGATAATATTTTTGAAGATTTTGTAAATTCAAACACAGAGGTACCCGTCTTTTCAGACAGTATATACGATCTCAGATTACAGGAGTTAAACACTCAAACACCAATAGAATTAGTGTTTAATCCATATGTAAAACAATACATAAATGTATACACAAAGCAACGTCGAACTCAGATGTCTAGAATGATGGGTTTGGCTGCTTATTATTTCCCAATGTTTGAGCAGGTTCTAGATCAATTTAACTTGCCCTTAGAGTTAAAGTACTTAGCCATTGTAGAGTCTGCTTTAAACCCCAAAGCTAAGTCTTGGGCAGGAGCCACCGGTTTATGGCAGTTTATGTACAATACAGGAAAAGAGTACGATCTAAAGGTAAGTTCTTATGTAGACGAACGAATGGATCCTTACAGGGCCACCGTAGCTGCCTGTATGTATTTTCAGAGCTCCTATAAAGTTTACGAAGATTGGTCCTTAGTATTGGCCTCGTATAACTCCGGTAGAGGGAATGTTAATAAGGCCATTCGTCGTTCTGGAGGACATAAAAACTACTGGAAGATAAGACGCTTTTTGCCAAAAGAAACCCGGAGCTATGTTCCTGCTTTTATAGCAGTTTGCTATGCCATGAATTATGCAGATGAGCATGGTATTAAAATTGAAGAACCCAGAGTTTCACATTTCGAAATTGATACTATAGAAGTGAAATATCAAATTGATTTTGAATATTTATCTAGCTCCTTAGACCTAACAATTTCTGACCTGGAATTTTTAAATCCCTCCTATAAGATTAATGTTATTCCTAGTATTACTGGGCGAAAATACCACCTAATTTTACCGATTGACAAAATGGGCGTTTTTGTGGCAAATGAAGCAGATATTTATGCGCACTTTATTGAGCTAGACGCCCTAAAACAAAAAACCTATCCAAATTATTCTGAGCAGGATGAACGGGTAGTACATAGGGTAAGAAACGGAGAATATTTAGGTAAAATAGCCAATCGTTACGGCTGTTCGGTCTCAAAAATAAAAAAGTGGAACAATTTAAAAAACGATGCAATTTCTGTAGGCCAGCGATTAATTTTATATGTACGACCCGACCATGTTTAGCGTTCTTTAGTTGAGAAAGAAAAACATGCAGTCTAATTCTCATAAATAAATCCATATGAAAACTACTTTTTTAAATCTTATAATTGTTTTAAGTGTTTTATTTTCAGGATGCAAGCAAAATACTACAAACGGTTTAAACCCAGACAAGCCCCGCTCTTTTTTACCTCCTAATACCGGTAATATTTCGGAACTAGTAATTGTAATACCCGATAATTTATGGGAAGGAAATACTGGGCAAGAACTAAAAAACATCTTTCAAGCGAATGTATTAGGCATTCCTCAGCAAGAGGCCTTGTTTGATGTTTTTGCAATTAACCCTGCTCAGTTTTCGAATATTTTTAAAACACACAAAAACATACTTTGGTTGACTATAGGCCAACCCAATTCTGTAAACAGATCGGACGCAAAATGGGCCAAAGAGCAATTGGTTGTTTCTATTTCCTCAAATTCCGAACAAGAGCTTACTAACTTAGTTCGCACTAAAGGAATAGAAGTTAGAGAATGGTTTTTGGCAAAAGACTTGGATCGTAGAACACGAAAGATTGCTAAATCGTCTGATAAAGAACTACAAAAAGAAATTTTTGAAGCTTACAAGTACAACATCTTAGTGCCCAATAATTTTAATGTCATTCTTTCTGAGCAAGACTTTGTGTGGCTAAGAAGAGACCAAGCCAAGGTGAATGTTATTTCAAATTTATGGATACACTCACTACCTTATAAAAACACTTCTCAGCTTAGTAAAGAGTCTATTATTCAACTTAGAGATTCTCTGGGTAGAACACATGTAGAAGGAACAAGGCCACAGTCTTACATGAGCACAGAAATGCTTTACGAACCCGATTTTACGCTGAAGTCTCAAACACCTTATACTATGGAAATGCGTGGGTTGTGGACTATGGTTAACGATTTTTTAGGAGGCTCATTTATTTCGCACACCCTTATCGATGAAAAAAATCAGCGCATCGTTTATGCTGAAGGCTTTTTATACTGTCCGAAACAGCGAAAACGTTTTCACATTCAAGAGTTAGAAGCTGTTTTGTCTAGCATTAAATTAGAATAAAGCAGTTTTCTTAGGTATTTGTTGCAAGCACGTATTTGTACTAAATAGTTGTTAAACAGACTTTGCATTTAAATTAGTAATTTAGCAGAAATATTTAAAATTTTCGGTTTACAGAATATCGAATATAAAAATACTGTATAATATAAAAAGAAATGCACGAAATTTTAGGATACTTTAGCGCTCTTCTTATTGGCATTACTCTTGGGCTTATAGGCGGTGGCGGATCTATTCTTACTGTTCCTGTTTTGGTATACATCTTAGGTGTTAACCCTGTTTTAGCTACGGCTTATTCTTTATTTATTGTAGGTACTACGGCTTTGGTGGGCGCTTTTAAAAACGGTATTCAAGGAACTATAGATTATAAAACAGGTTTTGTATTTGCTGTTCCTTCTTTTATTGCGGTTTATTTTACAAGGCGTGTTTTACTAAATGCTATACCTCAAGAAATATTAAGCCTAAACAACTTTGTACTTACAAAAAACACGGCCATCATGTTGTTTTTTGCCCTCGTTATGTTGATGGCATCTATCTCTATGATAAAAGGGCGTAAAACATCAGTAGAGAAAAGCAAAAGAGTATTCAATTATCCAGTTATTATTGCAGAAGGTCTTTTTGTTGGTCTTGTTACTGGTTTAGTAGGTGCAGGAGGTGGATTCTTAATTATACCCGCTTTGGTATTACTTGTAGGTTTACCTATGAAAAAAGCGGTCGGAACCTCACTTATGATTATCGCACTAAAATCCTTAATTGGTTTTACAGGCGATTTGTCTTCTGGTTTACAGATAAATTGGAACTTATTATTAGTTTTCTCCAGCTTATCTGTTTTAGGCATACTAATAGGGAGTTATGTAAGTAAATTTATTGAAGGAGCTCGACTGAAAAAAGTTTTTGGTTATTTTGTTCTAGGTATGGCAATTATTGTAATTTTAAAAGAATTGATTTTATGAAGTTAATAAGAAAAGGACCCAAAGTGTATAGTATCATTTACAATAAATGCCCTCAGTGTAATGAAGGAGACTTCTTTCATTCTCATCCTTATAACCTAAACAAATTTGGAAAGAAACATTACAGTTGTGAGGAGTGCGATCTTAAATTTGAAAGAGAACCTGGCTTTTTTTTCGGATCTATGTATATATCCTACGGATTAGGCGTTGGCTTATTTCTTTTATTGTGGTTTGTAAAATCAATCTTTTTTCCAGAGATGAGTGCAGAACAAATGATTGTACTTATGATGATTTTTCAAATTGTATTTGCGCCTTTAAACTTATATTTATCAAAACTAATATGGCTTAATCTATTTGTTAAGTTCGACAAAGAACGCACAAGCAAAGACTTATGAAAGTAGAACAAATATACACAGGGTGTCTATCTGAAGCAGCTTATTATATAGAATCTAATGGCGAGGCTGTTGTAATTGATCCGCTTAGAGAAGTTGAGCCTTATTTAGAAAGAGCTGCTCTAGGAAATGCAAAAATCAAATACGTTTTAGAAACACATTTTCATGCAGATTTTGTTTCTGGTCATGTAGATTTAGCAAAGAAAACAGGAGCTACCATTGTGTTTGGCCCTAATGCTACCGCTAGTTTTGACATGAAATCTGCCCTCGATGGCGAGGTTCTAAATGTGGGAAATGCAAAAATTAAAGTCCTGCACACCCCGGGTCATACAATGGAGTCTACTTGTTTTTTACTAATTGACGAACAAGGTAAAGAAAATGCGCTCTTTACCGGCGATACTCTTTTTATTGGCGATGTAGGACGTCCAGATTTAGCACTCAAAACCGATGTTTCGAAAGAAGACCTGGCTGGGTTTTTATTTGAATCTTTGCGCACTAAAATTATGCCTTTAAGCGATCATATTATTATTTACCCTGCACACGGAGCGGGCTCTGCGTGTGGTAAAAATATGAGTAAAGAAACCTTCGATTCTTTAGCAAATCAGAAAGCAAGCAACTATGCATTAAGATCAGATATGACTAAGGTCGAGTTTGTAAATGAATTACTTACTGGCATGTTGCCTGCGCCCCAATATTTTCCAAAAAATGCATTGATGAACCAGGCTATAGATAACAAACCATTTGATGTCATTATTAAAAATGGAGTACAGCCTTTAAATATTGAGGACTTTAGAGCCGAAGTTGCCTCTGGAGCATTAATTTTAGACGTTCGTAATCAAAAGGAATTCATTAAAGGATTTATCCCTAATTCTTGGTTTGTGGGTATAGATGGCGGTTTTGCCCCTTGGGTAGGAAATTTGGTTGAAGACATAAATCAAAAAATTGTTTTAATTTGCCCTGAGGGAAGAGAAGAAGAAACAGTTATGCGTTTAGCCCGTGTGGGTTACGATAATACAGTTGGCTTTTTAAAAGGCGGCTTTGCTACCTGGAAATACTTGGATCTAGCCTTTGAGTCCATAGATCAAGAATCGGCAGAGGAATTTGTAAGTTCTTACGCTAATGGAATTAATTTGCTTGATGTAAGAAAGCCTGGAGAGTATGCTGCAGAGCATGTAGAAGATGCTGCGCACTTACCTTTAGACTATGTTTTCAATCATTTGGATAAAATAGATGTCAATAAAACATACCATGTTCACTGTGCCGGTGGTTACCGGTCAGTAATTTTCATTTCTATACTTAAATCAAAAGGTTACAGCAAGCTTATTGATGTTGCTGGTGGATACGGAGCTCTCAGGCAAACAGATGTGCCCACAACTGAATTTGTTTGTCCAAGTACAATTAGAGAAAGTTAGATTTTTTTGATTTTTACATCAATAAAAAAAGGCTCCATTCTATTAGAATGAAGCCTTTTTTTTTACTTAACGACTTCCAGTCGTTTTGTTATTTGTTTCGAGTCTGATTGTAATTTGTAGAAATATGAACCAGGAGCTAAAAGCGCTACATTAACCTTTATCGAATGGTAACCCATCGATTTTAGTCCCTCATCTACTAACAGCACTTCTTTACCTAATAAATTGTACAACTTTAAGGATAAGTACTTATCTGTAGGAACAAAGTAGCTTATTTCTGTAAGTTGATTAGACGGGTTAGGTATTGAATTGAATAGAGCTAATCCAGCTCCATCTTCAGATTTTGTGAGCTCTAGTGCAACCAATAAAGCATCTTGCTCAAAAGATGCGGTACCTTGCTCCAATGAAAATATTAAGTTGGTTTGGGTATTCGAAGCACTAGAGTACAATTCCAGCGTCCATTCTTCTTTAGCGTACAAACCATTTTTTTCGAGGCTCATCTCATCATTACCCCAAATGGTGATTACCGTGTTGGGGAATGTTACTTTTGCAGCTCCTACCAGAGAACCAAAAGTGTCGTACACATAAACTTCATCCTGATCCTTTACTGTTTCTTTAAAGGCTCTAGCAGGAATAACCAAATGCATATTGTTACCTGTGTTTTTTCTAAACTCAATATGTGTCGTTTCATTATTTACAACATCAGTACTTACTGTTTTGTACTCAGCAGTATTCGAATTGTACACAAGCTCTCTCTCAGAAATCATTTTTACCTGGTATGCTTTTCCAGCTACCATATCTCCAATTCCGTTAAAGCCCCAGTCTGGTAAGTAGGCCAGTCCATCTCCATCTTTTACAATAGCAATGTCCTCATTTATTTCTGCAAAAACAGCAATGGTCGACGCACTTTCTGCCCTAAGGTATGAGACATAATTCCAACCCTCTAGTAAGGTTATTGGTGTTAACTCTGGTGCTACAAACGCTCCAGAAATATCAAGGTTTACATCAGTAGTTACTTTCATCTGATAGCCTTGTGTGTTGTTCCAATCGCCAATACCGTTAAAACCCCAGTCGGGTAGGTAAGCGGTTCCCAAATAATTTTTCACAATAACTAAATGCTCAAACACCTCTGCTGTTATGGATTCTATGTCGGGGTTTGTTGCTATTACATATGAAGAAACTAAATTCCAACCATTGGTTAGAGCTAAGGTTTGGGTTCCTCCATCTTGGTAAACACACGATGCATCTGCTAGGTTTGCTAAGGGGTTAAAGTTTAGCGCACTTTGATCCATACATCCCATAATTACTTCGCAAATTTCGTTAACTCCAAAGTTGTCTTTCACCCCAGAAGTTCCAGATATTTGTTTTTTATCTTCAATAATAATCGACCAATTAAAGGTTTCTCCTCCTAAATATTCTGGCACAGTAAATAGGTAACATCCGTTTGGTAAACAATAGTAGTTTGTTGTTTCAAAACCATCATTCATTGTTCCTTCCAAAAGAATAGTTTCGTCGAAAGAATTGAGTGTGTAACTAAGGCCGTTCCATCCATTTCCGTTGGTGCTTAATAAGTTTACTTCAATCAACATTTCGAAGAACTCGCAATTGATGTATTCACACGAGCCATCATCTGTGTCTGCAAGCAGGTCAAAATTAACAGCCAAAGTGTCTGTACATCCTAAAACCACATCGTACTCACAAGAGCCATCTTCTGTATTGGCATCTGGACTGTAGTTATTGGCATTTTCATCTGTACAACCAAATACAATTATTGAGGCACCATCACATCCTGTAAAAAAGCCCGAGTATAAACTCTCAAAGGCAGACCCTGAGAATACTTGAGCGCCACATACATAAAAGTTGAATTGTCCATTGCCAGTTCCACTTGTTAAGCCATCGCCATAAGAATCGTATAAGTGGAAGGTAATTTCTTGGTCGTTTGGAACACAAACACTGTCTACATATAAGGT
>CAWVTK010000048.1:0-13637 GCA_963933205.1 uncultured Flavobacteriales bacterium | reverse complement strand
TGCTACAATTTTTTCTACGTCATTCGGGCTTAAGTTACCGTGTTCTCCAATGGCAGTCATCCCTCTATTTTCTAATCTTTTAGCCACTTCAGTATCTGTATTCTTATAATCATTAGTGTATTCCGAAAGCTTTGTTTTGATGCCTATACTGTGGAAAAACGCAACAGTTTTTTGAATTCCTAACTTAGCTTTTTCATCAAGAGTACCCTCAGTTACTTTCCAAACTCGCTCTGCATATTGAGCTAATTTCTCTTTTTTAGTTTCAAAATTATAGCTGTAATGCGGCCCCGTGAGTATGGCTAATGTTCTTGCATGATCGATTCCAAAGAGTGCCGTAAGTTCGTGTCCCATTATGTGGATTGCCCAATCTGTAGGAACACCCTTTTGAATTAGTCCGTTTAGTGCCATTGTGCAACTCCACATAAAGTTAGCCGCTGTTTTGTAGTCTGTTGGATCCTTTAAAATAGTAGGAGCAATTTCAATAATTGTTTGGAAAATACTCTCAGCGATACGGTCTTGCAGTATAGCTCCAACTGGATAGGTCATGTATTGTTCCAGAACATGAGTAAAAGCATCTGCTAGGCCATTGGCAATTTGATGCTGAGGTATTGATTTTACTACACAAGGATCGAGAATCGAGAAGACAGGAAATAATCCAGGACCGCCCATGGTTAATTTTTGTTTGGTTTCTGCCCTGGTAATTACAGCACCAGAATTCATTTCAGAACCTGTAGCAGGTAAGGTAAGTACCGTTCCAAATGGCATGCCTTTTTTTGTTGGTATTTTCTTGTCTAAAATATCCCAAGGATTTTCTCCTTCATACAGCGCTGCCGACGAAAGAAACTTCGTTCCATCTATTACAGAACCTCCACCTACGGCTAATAAAAAAGTGATTTCTTTTTCTTTAATAAGGTTCAATGCGTTTTGTAAAACGCGGTACTCTGGGTTTGCAGGAATTCCGCCAAACTCTTCTGTATCGAAACCTTTAAGCGCTGTTTTAACCTGTTCGTATATCCCGTTTTTTTTAATGCTTCCGCCCCCATATAATATAAGAATTTTAGCATCCTTAGGTATTTCTGTTGCTATTTTTTTAATTTCTCCTTGTCCAAAAATTATTTTTGTAGGATTTTTAAATTCGAAATTCTTCATAGGAGTTTGTTAAAAAATTGAGGTACGAATTTAGACAAATTTGACAAACGAAATTCACTATTATGTAAGCATTTTTAGATTCTAAATAACTAGTTTTAGTTTTGTTGTATAATAGGGTTGCAAGCTAAATTTTGATCAAAATTTTAGCCTAAAAAATTAAAAAATAAGTCTATTGCAGCTAAGTTCTTTTGAGCTTCTAATTTTCGCTAAACTATTTTACTTTTTGTGCCCACTTCTTTAAAATTTCATTTTGTATTTCAAAATCATCGAGAGAATAAGGGCCACATACTATTTTTAATTCGGTAGTTTTTGTTTCCTCATTTTCTAGCAGTAAAAATTTCTCTACATAAGAATCGTTACCTTGTTTAAAATCCATTTGAATGTATTGGTTGCCATATAAATTTGCTGTAAACTCAGAGGTTAGCACACCTGGCTTAACATATTTAAAATTTACTTTTGAGGTAGTATTCCATTCTATATTTGCGGTTCCTTGTGGGTCAAAAATATCTTGTAGACTTGTATAGTAACCCGGATTGGTTAAGATGTCCCAAATAGCTTTTTGGCTCGCTTCTATTAGAATGGAAAGCGATACAAAATTAGATGCAGCAATTTTGTCAATTTCATTTTCTTTAAGAACTGTAATTTCAGCAAGCCTAGCGCTTCCATTTCCTCCATTTAAATAACGAAATCCTACAGTATCTTTTAAGATATTTAAAGCTTGTATAACTATAACCAGCTCTTCTTTTCTAGAGCTTTCGTTATAATAACTTGCTAATTTTGGCATCTGCATGTCTATAGGTTTTGCGTTTGGAAATTTAGCGGGGTCTACATAAATTAAAGCGCTTCCATTCTGGGTCTCTTCTCTAGTGGGAAGTCTTCCGTTTACCACAGGTACGTTTTTCCAATTATTTAAATCTACGGCAGGAAAACCATTTAGATTGTCTGGGCAGTACCAACCGCCGTAATTATGACGTTCTTGTTTTTCTTCTCGAATATTTTCTTTGGGTTTATCTGTGTTTAAACTAGTAGCGTTTTCCTTGTTTTGAGAGCAAGATGTAAACTGGGTACTACCTCCAATTACCAATAATATTAGGATTGTTTTTTCATCATTCATTTTCTTTAATGAACTATTATCAACTTAATGGAAGTTAGTTTATACCGAAATATTTATTCGATTTGCTGTTTTAGGATTCTAGTTGACTTTCTTTTGGAGGAAATATTTTAGAAACAATATAACCTACAATCATAGCTAAAGCGAAAGAGGGAGCTAATACATCTAGCTCTATAAAATAGGCCCCTATTCCTTCTATTTCTGACACCACAAATTTGAAAATTAGTACAGAAACAAAACCAGTAATCATTGATGCAATGGCTCCTTTTTCGGAATAACCTTTCCAAAAAAGGGAGAGTATGATTACTGGGCAGAATGTGGCTGCAATTCCAGACCATCCGAAAATCATGATCCAAAAAACTTTACGCTCGGGATACATATAATACAATGCTATAGCAATTGCAAGTGCAGTTATTGCCATTAAAACAGTTACCAATCGTGAAAAGCCAATTAAATCTTCGTCTTTTAAATCGGGTCTGAATATTTTTTGGTAAAAGTCGCGTGTTATTGCGCTAGAGGCAAGTATTAAAAGGGAATCTATTGTAGACATTATTGCCGAAAGTACAATTGCAATAAAAATAGCTACAAGTATTGTTGGTAAAAATTCGTTGGTAATCATACTCAACACATTTTCACCTCCGTTCCCAAGAATTAGTTCTGGGTCTTGTCCTTCGCTCGTAAAATACACACGCGCTAAAATACCAATGGTTACAGCAGCAGCATCTGTTAATAGTGTAAAAAGTAGTGCTACCCATTTACCCTTAACAATCTCTTGTTCGCTTTTAATAGACATAAATCTAACGTATACTTGAGGCGAGCCTAAAAAACCTAAGCCAATCATAGAATAACCAAGAATTGTAAATAAATTCATCAATCCATTTTCGCTTCTGCCTAATATTTGTGTTAAACTTGGGTCAATTGCATTTAAGCCTTCGGTTATTCCTGCACCACGATCCATGGAAAACCAAACCACAATCGGCAGCAAGATTAGCCCAAAAAACATTAAAATACCCTGAAACATATCAGACCATACAGCGGCAACAAATCCACCTATAAATATATACACGAGTACAATAAAGAAACCTATTAGTGCACCAATTCTGTAGTCTATGTTAAGCATTGACTCGAATGCGATTCCTGTAACATCCATTTGAGAGGCCACATAAATTACAACAAAAACAACTAAGGTAGCTGCCGAAATTATTCTAAGACTGTTTGTGGTTGATTTGAAATGACTTTGAAGAAAGTCGGGAATTGTGATTGCTTTGTATTCGTCTGAGCGTCTTTTAAATAATTGCGCCATAAACTGCCATGAAATAAAAACACCTAGCAACTCTCCAAGCACTACCCAGTAAGCAGAATACCCAGCTATGGCACCCATACCAGTTAGTCCTATCAAAAGCCATCCAGATTCGCCCGTTGCTCTTGCTGAAAAAGCAACAGCCCAAAAGCCCATTTTTTTTCCTCCTAAATAATAGTCGCTCATGCTTTTAACCCTACGTGAGGCCATAATTCCTATTAAAAACAGTATGCAAACATAAATGGATAAAACTATTATTTTTGTAACCATGGTGCGTCTTTTTATTTACACAATGAATGTAGTCTTTTTTATTGCGGATTCTTTAGATTAAATCTTTTCGATTTTGTTGTGATTGTATTTTATTAGAAGGCGACTATATTTTAATCTTTCTGTTCGTTTTTGATGCAGTATACATCAACCTTAGAGTTAAGGATTACTTTGCCGTATTGATACCGAAGACCTCCTTTTTTAAAGATTTTTTTTGATGCGAGATTGTTTTCATCAACCAGACCAAAGATTTTATCCAAGCTCCTTTCGTTAAAACCGTATTGTATGAACTCTTTAAGAAGCTCTGATGCATAGCCTTGGTTCCAATGTTTTCTTTTTAAATGACATCCTATATGATAATGACCAATAGCCTCAATTTTATTTAAGTTTATTGTGCCCAATATCTCATTTGTTACTTTACTTCTGACAACCCAAAATCCAATAGAACTTTTGTTTTGCGCAAGCTTCGTATTCAAAAAGTAATTAAAATACCGGGTTGTTTTTCCTCTAAGTGGTTTAATGTATTTATTAGAATCGGGTTCTACATACATTGCTATTAGTGTACTAAAATCTTCCTTAATCAGGGGTTTGCTTATGGTTCGCTCGGTGTAAATAATCATTTGATTGCCTAATTACAGGTTCAATCAAATATAGTTATTTACATACATACATACAATTGTACTGTATGAATTATTTTTAATGGGGTTTACAAGAAGTGATTTTAAGAGCAGCGTAATAGATGCTTTGCGCTTGTACAAGAATTAAAAAAGCGGAATCAATCTCGCAATGAGATGAATTCCGCTTTAGTGGGCCCACCTGGGCTCGAACCAGGGACTTTCTGATTATGAGTCAGATACTCTAACCAACTGAGTTATAGGCCCTAATTTAGTAGCTTAATGCACGAAGCAATGAACCGTTAAATTAGGCTGCAATAATACGCATTATCTGTTTATCTTGCAACCAAATTAGAAGATATGCTTGGTGGAATAAAAAATATAATTTTTGATTTAGGTGGAGTTATTTACGCTGTAAATTACAAAGCCACTATTCGGGCTTTTGAATCCTTGGGAATCAAGGATTTTGAGCGTCTGTATGCGAAAGCAGGACAATCTAATTTGTTTGATGACCTGGAAACTGGCCGTATATCTAAACACGAGTTTGTTGCAAAAATTAGTTGTTTTTTACCAAAAGAAGTTACCCACAAACAAATTGTCGATGCTTGGAATGCAATGCTCATTGGTTTTATGCCCGATGCCCTAGCTTGTTTGGTAGAGTTAAAACAGAAGTATCGAATTTTTTTGTTGAGCAATACCAATGCTTTTCATATCGAAGAAATTAAATTGCGCATAGGCTTAAAATCTTTCCAGGACTTTTGTGATTTGTTTGAAAAAGTATACTTGTCGCATGAAATAGGAATGCGCAAACCTCATACAGAAGTGTTCCTAAGAATTACAGAAGAACAGCGCTTAAAAAGTTCCGAAACGCTCTTTATCGATGATTCTCCACAGCATGTTCGCGGAGCTATAAACTCTTGTTTAAAAGCATATCATTTAAAGGATGATGAGCGTATTTCGGAGTTGTTAGGTAAATTTTAGCGTATTTCTTGACAGAGTTCAATAAGAACTCCCATTGTGTTTTTTGGGTGTATAAAGCAAACTAACTTATTGTCGGCTCCTCTTTTTGGTTCGTCGTTTAAAAGAATGAAGCCCGCTTTGCTCAAACGAGACATTTCTGCTCTAATGTCTGTTACTCCAAAAGCGACGTGGTGTATTCCTTCCCCTTTTTTAGCTATAAATTTAGCTATGGCACTATCAGGATTACTTGCTTGGAGTAATTCAATTTTACTTTCACCTGTTTCAAAAAAAGAGGTGTTAACTCCTTCGCTGGCTACCTTTTCCATTTTATAGGGAGGAACACCTAGTAGTCTTTCGTAAACGGCATTGGCTTGTTCAATGTTCTTAACGGCAATTCCTATGTGTTCAATTTTATCTATCATTAGGTAAGGTTTTGCATGTGATGAAGTTTGTGGTAATTCCCTTCAATTTTAAGCAGCTCTTCGTGGGTTCCTTGTTCTACAATCTCTCCGTCGTTAACCACCACAATAGTATCGGCATTTTGTATGGTAGAAAGTCTGTGTGCAATTACAAGAGAAGTTCTGTTTGCCATTAATTTGGTAAGTGCATCTTGTACTAAACGTTCCGATTCGGTATCTAGGGCAGAGGTAGCTTCATCTAAAATTAAAATTGGAGGATTTTTCATCACCGCTCGAGCTATACTCAATCGTTGTTTCTGTCCTCCTGATAGTTTGTGCCCACCGTCGCCAATATTATGCTGGTATCCATCTTCGAATTTAGAAATGAACTCGTGTGCATTTGCAATCTTAGCAGCTTCTATAACTTTTTCAGGATCGGGATTGTCTATTCCCAAGGCGATGTTGTTATAGATGGAATCGTTAAAGAGGATGGCATCTTGCGTAACAATGCCCATTAAACCTCTTAGGTCTGATAATTTATACTCTTTAATGTTTATTCCATCAATCTCTAAACTCCCATTTTTCACATCGTAATAACGGGTTACTAGATTAGCTAAGGTGCTTTTACCTCCACCAGATTGTCCTACCAATGCAATGGATTGTCCTTTCTTAAGTTTTAAATTAATGTTTTTTAATACGTTGTCTTTAGTATATCCAAAGTTTGCATTTTTAAATTCTATAGCATTTTTAAACGCTTTAATAGCGGTCGGATTTGCTTTTTCTTTCACTTCAATTTCGGCCTCTAAAATGTCTGTTATACGCTCTGCAGATGCAGATCCTCTTTGAATACTATAGTATCCTTCGGAGAGCGATTTTATGGGTGGTAATATTTGAGAGAAAATTACGATAAAGCCAATAAAAGCTTGAGGACTTAAGGTGCCCATACCTGGATTTTCTTGACTCTCAAAAATTAAATTACCTCCGTACCAAATAACTACAACCATAACCATTGTACTTAAAAATTCGCTCATAGGAGAAGCTAAATCTCTTCTTCTAAGTATGCTCGACATGATGTTTTGGTGTTTACTTAACTCCTCTTCGAACTTCCGATTAATCTGTTTTTCTGCATTAAAAGCTTTTATCACTTTAAGTCCAAAAATATTTTCTTCGATAGCCGATAAAATCCGCGCAATTTGAATTTGCCCTTTTTGAGATTTTTTCTTCAAACTTTTCCCAATATTTCCAATTATAAATCCAGCTATTGGAAATAGAAAGAAAACAACCAAGGTTAACTTTGTACTCATGGCAAGTAAAAAAATAACTGAGGCAATTATGTTAACAGGATCTCTTACAATTAAGCTTAGTGTACTCATCATGGAAATTTCGACCTGATTTACATCTGTGGTCATTCTCGACATTAAATCCCCTTTTCTTTTTTCTGAAAAATAGGAAACAGAAAGCATAGATATTTTTGTGTGTAAGGCTCTTCTAATATCTCTAGAAATACCAGTTCTTATAGGAACCAAGGTGTATTGAGCTAAATACCGACTTAAGTTTTTAAGAAAAAAAGCCAAAACGATACCAACACAGATGTAAGCAAGTGCTTTAGATGGACCTATTTTTTCTATAGAAGAACTGAGCCAATAGGATAGGTAGTCTTTACTATAATCTAATATATTGCCCAGTTCAAATTCGCTGCTTGGTTTAAGTACTACTTTTGCTTGGGTGTCGAATAAAATACCCAACATTGGGATGACTAGGGTAAAAGAGAATAAGCCAAATATTACGGACATAATATTGAGCAAAGCATTTAGCACAGCCATGCGTTTGTATGGATACGCAAACTTTAATATTTTATAAAAGTGGTTCATTCAGTAAATCTATTTATTTGATTTGCTCATTAATAATACCTGCAAATATACTATACAATTTCACATAATTAAATCTTATCCGTTAATCTATGTGAATGGTTTGCTAAGGGTGTATTACCAATTTGATTCCTTATCTTTGGCGCATGGAAAGTACAAGACAGAAAAAAGTAGCTCGTCAAATACAGAAAGACGTAGCAAAAATATTAATGGTTAAGACGAGCTCTATTGCTCCAGGGGCTATTATATCGGTTTCTTTGGTTCGAATGAGTCCAGATTTGTCTTATGCAAAAGTTTACTTAAGTGCATTTCCATTAAAGGATAAAGATGGTTTTCTGAAGGCGGTGGGAATGCAAAGTTCTGAAATCAGAAATGAATTAGGAAAGCTGGTTCGTCATCAATTAAGAATTGTTCCTGAGTTGTCATTTTTTATCGACGATTCGGTTGATTACGCCGAAAATATTGATCGTCTTTTAAAAGGCGAGGACTCTAATTCTCAAGATTAATTTTGAATGTTGCTCTATACATAGCGCGTCGCTATTTATTTTCTTCTAAGAGCAAAAATGCTGTAAATAGTATTACAGCAATTTCTGTGCTGGGTGTTGCCATAGGTACTTTAGCTCTTGTGGTAGTGCTTTCGGTTTTTAATGGTTTCGAAAGCCTTATAAAATCTATGTACCAAGAAGTTAATCCAGACTTTGTGGTTCGTTCTACTACTTCTAAGAGTTTTTCTTTAGCTACAGCAGATTTTGACGAGCTCAAAACCTTGGCTCCTTGGGATGGAATAGCTCAAGTATACCAAGAGAAAGTTTTGTTACGTGTAGATGATAAAGAGCAAATTGCTCTGCTAAAAGGAATTAGCTTATGGCCAAAGGATTCTATGCTTTCTATAGAAAGTCATGTTTTTAAAGGGAAAAGCTTTAGAGATTACTCAGATGGCAACTGGGCGATTGTAGGTCAGTCTTTGGCTTATTCCTTGTCTACTTCTGTAAATGAAGTTTTAAAGGTTTTTGTACCCAATCAAAATGCAGGTGCCAATTCAATTTCCGAACAGCCATTTAAGGAACGTCAGTTTTTGCTTTCAGGTGTTTTTTCTGTACAGGCCGAGTACGATGCTTCTTATGTACTTACTGATCTTAGCTCAGTTCAAACTTTCCTCGATAAGTCTGATCAGCTAACCAGTTTAGGGTTCACAATTAACGATCGATATGATTTAGAAGAGGTTCAGCAAAAATTAAATACTTTTTTCCAAGCCGGTTTTGAAGTTAAAAATCGTTTTGAGCAGCAAGCGTTTCTTTACAAGGTATTGCAAACAGAAAAGTGGGCTATCTTCTTTATTTTAGCTTTTATTCTTCTGATTGCCACCTTTACTATTGTAGCCTCAGTGGTGATGATCGTATTGGAAAAACGGAAAGATATTTCTAGCCTTTGGGCTATGGGAGCTCCGGTGTCAAGTATTCAAAAAATATTTTTTTACGAGGGTTTTTTAATTACTGTTTTTGGTGGTGGCTTAGGCTTGTTTTTTGGTGTTGGATTCTGTGTTGCACAACAACATTTTGAATTTATTCAGTTAGGCACACAGGGCTCGTTTATTGTAAATGCTTATCCGGTAGAGGTACGCTACAAGGATGTGCTTTTAATTATGACTACTGTGGTAAGTTTAGGTATGCTTATCACCTTAATTCCAGTTCGATTACTTAAAAGTAAATTTATTCAAGAGTCTTAAGTTTAATTAATCCGTTTAAAATTGATGGTCTTTAAACTTTACTTTTATTTCTTCTAGTATTTCAAAAAGCTCTTCTGGTGCGTCTGTAGTAACTAGTTTTTTTCTGTATTCTTTTACTCCAAACATACCTTTAAAATAGTTGGTGTAATGTCTTCGAGTTTCTACAACCCCTAATACGGGTCCTTTCCATGCCAGAGCTCGCTCTAAGTGTTGTTTGCAAGCTGCTACACGTTCTTCTATGCTTGGAGCGGCAAGTTTGTTTCCCGTTTGCAACAGGTGCTTTATTTCATTGAAAATCCATGGGTAACCAATAGAGGCTCTGCCGATCATCATACCGTCAACCGCATAGCGTTCTTTCATCATCTTTGCTTTCTCTGCGGAATCTATATCTCCATTCCCAAAAACAGGTATGTGTAATCTTGGGTTGTTTTTTGTTTCTGCAATCAAAGACCAATCTGCCTCGCCTTTATACATTTGCTTTCGTGTTCTTCCATGTATAGATATTGCTTGTATTCCTACATCTTGTAGGCGTTCGGCAACTTCTACAATGTGTTTACTCTCTTCGTTCCATCCTAATCGTGTTTTTACTGTAACTGGAATATTGGTGGATTTCACAATCTCTTGGGTCATTCGAACCATTTTAGGAATGTCTTGCAAAATTCCGGCTCCAGCTCCTTTACAGGTTACTTTTTTAACAGGACAACCGTAATTAATGTCTATAATGTCTGGCTTTGCTTGTGCTGTAATTTCGGCCGCTTCTCTCATAGAATCAATGTCGTAGCCAAAAATTTGTATTCCAATAGGGCGCTCGTATTCGAAAATATCAAGTTTCTGAACGCTCTTGGCCGCATCTCTAATAAGTCCTTCGGAAGAAATGAACTCGGTGTACATTAAGTCTGCACCGTGCTGTTTGCACAATTCACGAAAGGGTGGGTCACTTACATCCTCCATAGGAGCAAGTAATAAAGGGTACTCACCAAGTTCAATATTTCCTATCTTTACCACAATTCTAAATTTTGCCAAAAATACAAAAAACACATGGGATTCAAGATGATAGATCAAACAAAAGGAATTTGGAAAAAGACTCCTTATACCAGCTTATTATACCTGCTCTTAATTGTTATTTTGGCTTGCTTAATAAGCTCCTACCTTTTTGGAGCAGTTGCATGTAAATTGATTTACGGAATTAGTTTTTTTTCCAGTTCTCAGCAGGTGTTCGATCCTTCAAACAAACAACTAATAGAGGCCATGAAAACCATGCAGCTTTTTAATGCACTTGGTACTTTTGTGCTTCCTCCATTTTTATTTTTACATTTCCGTGGTTCAGCAGCTTTAACATATCTTAAATTAGATAAAAGCATCTCTAAAACTTCTGTATTTAGAGTTTTTATTATGGCCTTGTTTATGATACCAATTGCTAACTATTTGGGGGCTTTAAACGAATCCATTCCACTTCCAGAATTTTTAAACTTCTTAAAAATTGCCGAAGAACAAACCCTGTTGCTTACAGAGCAGTTTCTAATTATGAATTCTTTGTCCGATTTATTCTTGATGATCATTATTATGGGAGTTGTGGCAGCAGTAGGAGAGGAGTTGCTTTTTAGAGGCTTACTTCAGCGTTTATTTCAAGATTGGTCTGGCAATAAACATCTTGCGGTTTGGCTTACTGCCTTATTGTTTAGTGTAATTCATATGCAGTACCACGCAGTATTACCTCGATTTTTCTTAGGAGCTTTTATAGGGTATGTTTTTGTGTATTCTGGCAGCTTACGCACTTCAATATATTTACATTTCTTTTACAATACCAGTTTAGTTTTACTTACTTATTGCATACAACATAAAATGGTGCCTAGCTCATGGGAGTCTATCGGTACGTCTAATTTTAGTATGTTCATACTATCGCTCGTTCTAATCTATGGCTTTTCATATTCATGGTTTACAAAGAATAAAGCAGCTTAAAATTTCTTTAAAGCATAAAAAAAGGGAAGTCAATTGACTTCCCTTTTTTATGTTAAGTATATGCTAAAATTAATCTGTACTAGCATAGGTTGCGTAGTTAATTTTAAAAGCTTGCGCTTTTCTGAGTTCTTGTTTGATGTCTGTAATGAGGCCCATTTTAGCATCAACATCAGCCTTAATACAGGTAATAAGCTGTGGCTTTTTTTCCTCTGCTGTTGCCTCTCTTTTTGCTGCTACAAATTCTTGTATGTCTGAAGCCAATTTAAAAGAATCGTTAAGTTGAATGCGAGGCTCAACTCCAAATTTTAGTTTCATAGCACTTACTGGAGCTCCAACATAAATATAGCTGCAAAGCGATTTGTCTTCAATTTTTTTAACCTCAGATGCTTTGGGTAGCTTGTTGTCTACAATAAGTGTAGTTTCTCTCATTACAGTTGTTACCATAAAGAAGAATAACAGCATAAAAACGATGTCTGGTAGCGATGCAGTAGACATGGCTGGTGTTCCCGTTCCTTTTTTCTTTTTAAAACGACTCATTAGTTTGCTCCTACTTTTTTAGGTTCAGCTTCAGAGATTTTAGAAGGATACATCTTGCGAATTTCCTTTTTATTTTCTCCTTCAAGCTCGGCATAATACGTACCAAATTTTCTTTGAGCTTCTCTATCTCTTAGTTCTCGGTATGCTGCAGAAAGCTCGTTTTGTACCTTAATGTACATTTCGTACGAGGTTCCACGATCGTTCTGCAAAGAAACAATTGCCTTTAGTGGGCTGTCCGACAAATCAGGGTTTTTACCCCAGTTGTCTAAAAATAACTTAGCTCCTTCTCGCAACTGCGAAATATCCATTAACTCTTCCTCAACCAAAAGTTGATCTTTTGCATTAACCAAAACCACGTAAATGTTTCGTGCTTTTATTTGAGAGTCGTCTATGATCTCTTCCTCTTCTGGCATAGCTGGTAATTTTCGTACCAATCCTGTGTCAACATCCATTGTAGTTGTTACAAGGAAAAAGATGAGGAGTAAGAAAGCGATATCCGCCATCGAACCTGCGTTAATTTCTGGTAGTGTTCTTCTAGACATATGCTTACTATTTAAGCATTTTAGATACTTCAGAGTAAATTACAGATAGTATTGCACCTGCTCCAAGTATGTAAAATAAGAATAATCCAGTTCCTACTTGTTTAGAGATCGTTTGAGTAACACCAAATTCTGCATAGTGCTCTGTAACTTCGTCTGAAGCAAGTAGTGTAGCGATAATGTAAATTACTAATAAGCCACCCAATGCCATACCTATTTGCTTTGCCTGTTTAGGCCTAGAAATAAGTTGTTTTATAGGAAAAGCTAAGGCTAAAAAAGCTGCTGTTCCAAGTAGTATATAGGTAAGTACTATACCGTAATTTGTAATGAAATCTTCCATTTCAAAAAGTTTTAACGGTTTGTAATTTATTTTTTTGCTCCTTCTTGACGAGCCAATATATCGATAAGAGTAATTGAGGCATCTTCCATAGAGTTTACTAAACTATCAATTTTAGAGATAATGTAGTTGTAAAACACTTGAAGGATCATTGCTACAATTAAACCAAATACGGTTGTTAGTAAGGCTACTTTAATACCACCAGCAACTAGAGCTGGAGAAATATTGTTTTCTGCTTCAATTGCATCAAAGGCGCCAATCATTCCGATTACAGTACCCATAAATCCGAGCATTGGAGCAAGTGCTATGAACAATGCAATCCAAGATGTATTGCGTTCTAAACGACCCATTTGAACAGATCCATAAGCTACAATAGATTTTTCTACCATCTCTATTCCTTCAGAGGAACGCTCTAAACCTTGGAAGAAGATTGAGGCTACTGGGCCTGGAGTGTTGCGACATACTTCTTTAGCACCTTCTACACCTTTTCCTTTAAGAGCATCTTCGATGTCGCTTAAGAGTTTGTCTGTATTGGTGGTTGCCATGTTAAGGTAGATAATACGCTCTATTGCTAAAGCTAAACCTAGGATAAGAGTTATTAATACAACTCCCATAAAACCAGCACCACCTTGAATAAATTTTTCTTTCAAAATTTGGTGAAAACTTTCCGGTTCTTCCGCTAGTACTTCAACTATTGGAGCAACTTCTTCTACAGCTACTACGCTATCTACTAATGCAGAGTCTGTCATTGCAGAGTCTGTTAGAATTGAGTCAGCTACTTGTTCTGTTGCTGAACCATTATCTTGTGCCGCTACATTAAGGGCATTCAAATTCAGCAAACCAAAAATTGCTAGAATAGAAAGTGTCTTTTT
>CAWVTK010000047.1:0-13807 GCA_963933205.1 uncultured Flavobacteriales bacterium | reverse complement strand
TAAATGTAGCGTGATGTTTTCATTTGGAAGAGCACCATCTGTTTCTGGAGAATCGGTATCGTCTCCCCAAATAGCTAAGGTAGTTTGAGACATGCCATAAACACCTGTAGAACCAACAACCAAATCGCTTGAGGTGGTTGCTACAATATAGGCATCTGGAGAACTAATGGTAAGAGAGTTTATAAAACCTGGAGCTAACATGATGGTCATATTTGAACCAGTATTTCCATTAAACTCATCATGCAAAACGCATTGTGAAAAAAGTGGATTGCACGTAATTAGGGTAAACAGTAAAAATAACTTCTTCATTTCGGGGGGGGGCGATTAAGTTAGTTTATACAATTATTTAATCGTATTCACCAAACCTAATAAAAATAGGTGAAACTACCTAGTTTTGATTTAAATAAAAAAGCCGAAACACGAATAAAGGCGCATTATAAGAGTCAATAATAAGTACATTAACTAGACTCTCACAACCTTTATAAATAGAAAATACAACTAAAACTTCAGCTAATTTAAGTTTTAATTGGATTGTCTAAATACTTAAAAGATCCTTTATTGACTTTTCCTTTCTTAGCACCAAAATGAAAACTCAAACCCATTTGTATGAAAATTCTTTTGGCATCAAAAACATCAGCCATTAAGATATTATCGAGTATAAGATGCATTTGTACTGAACCTGGGCTCCATACAAAACCAGAAGCCAGAGCTCCAGCTCCGTCAATTACTTGTCCTGAGGCTAACAATTGAAATGAGTTGCTCAAATTATACTGATACCCTAAACTGAAAATATTAATGTTCTTCTGTATTCTCTTTTTTCTATGGTATAAACCAGAAAAGCTGTGTTTTGAGGTAAGATCATACGAAACTCCTAAAAAAAGATTAGGATTTAAAGTTGTTTTGTAAGCTCCAGAAGTCTCTTGAAGTTCCATAATATTCATTAAGGAGTCTACAATTTCTTCCATTTGTATTTCTAAATCTTCGGCTCCATAACTTGTTTGCGTTAATCCAGTAAATACAAACTCTTTTGTCCCATCTGTAGTATATAATTTGTTATTGGACGATTCCCAGTTAATACTTCCAATATCGTTTAAAGCAAAACTGGCACTTAATTGGTCAGAATACTTGTAGGATGCACCAATATCAAAAGCAAAACCAGTGTTTTGAAGAGGTTCAAACTGTAACGTGTCGCTAACAGCACCCTGCCCTGATGTTTGTATGAGTACATCAGAACTTAATGTTGTGATGTAAATAGGACTGGTTGTAGAGTCTGTGTAAAAACCAAGGTTTAATTTATTAGTTGTTACATTAGCTATTCCACTTAAAAACTTAACACGAGCACCAACCTGTATCTTTTCGTTTAGCTGAACGGCAGTACCTAAATACAAACTATGATAGGAGGTAAAATCAATCTTTTGGGAATTAAAATTCATTTGTTGATTTAAAAACTGAGCGTTTCCTTTTGAAAAATAATTCATAAACTTATCTGAAAACTGGGTACCCGCATCAACAACTAATTCATTCCCAATGTAAACAAATATGTTTTTATTTGCACCAAACTTCATCCCAAAATGGAGCAGTTGCTCTCTAAAGGAAAAAGAGATTAAATTCTTTTCAAATAAGTTTGAGGCAATTAAAGGCAAACTAACTCTTAATGAATCATCAGCGCCTTTAACTAATGATTGATTTAAACTTAAAGGAAACTGAAGCCCTAAGTTTATGCTTGAAAGACCAGGGAATCCTAGCACATAATTTGCTTCTGGAAATGCAGAAGCATTCGCACTGGATTGTAAAGTAAATGCTCGTGAGTGATAACCTGTAATAATATTTTGAGCTGATAGACTCAAGCTAAACAAGGCAAATAAGAGGACTGTATACTTTTTCATTATTCTTCAGTTTTGGTTTCAATAATTACTCCAGCATCTATTATAAACTCATAATCTGTGTAAAGCTTTACTGCGGTATTCTGGTTATCGTAAGAGTCCATTCTAATGTCTAATACGGTTTGATTGGAGTTAATCAAAGCATCAAATTGACTCGTATTTAGGTTTACTACACTTTCGTATAGGATGGCTTCAATTGTTTTACCACTTTGATCTACTGAAGCTGCTTGCAGAAGATCAAGATTTAAAGAATCTAAAACCAATCCGCTTATAGAGTCCTGAAAAAAGAAAGTTAAAGCTACATCCATTGGAAACTCATTTTGAGTTCGCAAATGAAACTGGACAGACTCAATCAAATCATTGTCTTCAAAGTTGTCTGAATCAAAATCCAGAACGAGTGTGTCTTTAGTTACAGCATCTTGAATTCTTAAATGCAATGGCAAATCCATCTCAAAGCCTAAAGATACACTTGAGTTTGGTCTTAGCGTGTTTTGAGTTCCTGTATTGCCTTGTGGATTGGTTCTAACAACACCACTAAAAGTAATGTTTGTAGGTTCTAAAGAAATAAATTCGGACAATTGTGAATTAGAATTATTGAAGGAGCTTGTACTAATTGATAAAGAAGGAACTTCTATGAGTGGCCCTTGTAAATTAACTTCTTCTGTCTCGGAAGAACCTATTAAATCAATGTCTAGTTCTAAAGGTACTCCAAAGGAATTGTTTGAGGTGAAAATCAAATTAGGAGATTCTAGTTCAATTCCTGAAGCTATATCTGTAAGTGCAGTTAAGTCTATGTCAATAACATCTTCTTCAATCAACTCTTCTATTTGGCCAAAATAACCCTGCACTAAATTGTATTCTAAATCCTCCATTCCTAAAGATAAGGCTATTTGATCTAGCTGATTAAATGGGGTGAAATTATCGTTTGCTAATATTTCTGAAGTATAATTAATATGCAGTTGGTTCGAACTAATCGAAAAGTCCAACATGTACCCTTCTAAAGAAACTGAATTTACAACCTCTTCTGCACTCACAATTTCTATAATCTGAGAAAAGGCATTGTTGTTTTCATCTAAAAGCTCAGGTATTTCCATAGTTAGCAGTAAGCTTGTATTAATGCTAGATGTAAATGTATATACAAACTGCCCGGCAGCTAGTTCTACAAACTCGATTTCAGCAGCATCGTCAAACTCTAAATCTATAACAAGTGTACTGTCAGGACCTTCTTGGTAGGGGTACTTTACAATACCTTCTGTCGCCACCAAATTAAGCCCCTTTATAGAAATCGTTAATTGGTCGGATCCAGTAACAGGAACCCAAAGAGTTTGATCTAAAGGATTGTTTCCAGAACCAGTAGAAGCAATACTAACAATTTCTAAATTCAAATCACCATATATTGAAAGGCCTTCAAGGCTCAAAGAGGTTAAAACGGAAACATTAGGAGGTAAATTCTCAAAAGAAAAAACACCGAGCGTAGAGTTGTCTATAGAATTGCTTAACCTAAGTTCAAGAGTACTTAGACTAATAGCTAAGTTGTTGGTAATTTCGACATCTATAGTACCTTGAGAGATTAATGCGGATAAGAATTCATCTGAAACGTCAGTATCGTAAATACCTCCAGTTTGAGGAGCGATAGGTGGAAAATAGGCTGAACCTAGATTTTGACTCTGAACTATAGCTTCATTAAGTTGAGTCGCCAAAGCTTGATCGTTAAAATTAGAGATTAAGTCGTTTAATTCTACATTGATGTTAGATGTAAAGCTAGGTAGTTCTATCTCGCCTACTGCGAATTCTTGTATAGATGGAGTTTGATTTTCGATTTCAAATAAGCTGTCACTCAATACCTCAGCAATACTATCCTCTCTAAATACGATTCGTAAATAACCGTCTTCATCAGATGATAAATTCTCGTTTTCAGGGAGTAAATCACTTAATGTAGTGGTTGAGTGAATTAATGGAATAGCTATGCTAAGCTCAAGATCTAATTCGGAGGAGAGTTTAGTTAAATCATTTTCCATACAGGAACTTATTAAACTAAGTAATCCTACAAATACAAGTGTATATACAAACTTCATATTAACGGGGGTTTTCATAAAACATATCCAACAAATATACTATAAATATATCTTCGTTAAGAATTAAAAGTGAGTCTTACTAAAAAATGAAAATGATCGTCTTGATAAATTAATTCTACCTGCCAGTTGGATTTTTCAGCAGCTAATTTAAGCTTATTAAAATCTACAAACAACCAAAGAAACGGTTGTGCAACAACATCCTTGTACTCTAGTTTATAATTTAACTCTCCGTAATAATCAGCATTTAAGTCTACCCAGTAAGCACCATCTTCTTCTTCAAAGAGGTACCTTAAATCCGACGAATCAAGTAAAACTTGACCATTTACAGCTACATATTTTTTTAAATGTTCAAAAAACTCTTCTAAACCTTTGAGTGTTTTTACTAAGCCAATACCATTCATCATAAACAAAACAGTGTCGTAAACTTGAGGAGTTAAAGTCCAAATATTACTACACGAAACAGTGTCTAGTCCCCTAGCCTTCATTACATCACAAGACAATTCAGAAACATCAATAGAAGTCACCTCAAAACCTTGCTCTTTTAAATGTACGCTATGGGCTCCTGCTCCTGCTCCAACATCTAAAACCGAACCTTTCACTAAATCCATTGCTTTTCGTTCTAGTAATGGCATTTCATTAAAAGTTCTAAACAAATAGGGTACTGGCAGTTCTTCTTCAAACGTAATATTGGTAGTTACTCTTACTGGAGTTTCATCTTGGTGATGAAAGAAATTATAGATCGCTTGGCCCATAGGGTCCTGCTCTTTTTTGATCATGAAATAAAATTTAGAGCTGCAAAAATAGAAAATGTAAGTTAATTAGAAACCTCGAGGATTTGTTTTTCATTTTAAGTGGGGCAATTTTAGTATATAAATAGTGTATTTTTGAGGAAATTTACAATTTTGGAAAAAGAGATACAAGACCTTAAAAAAAAGGCTTTTCAGGAAAGAAAAGCCAATAAAGGAATATTTGCGAAACTCAAAAAAATGAGAGGAGCTCCTTTAGACGATAAATTTCATGCTTTGCACAAAGAAGTTTTTGAAGAAATAGATTGTTTAGAATGTGCAAATTGCTGCAAAACAAGCTCACCCATTTTTATTGAGAAAGATGTAGATCGAATTTCTAAACATTTAAATATGAAGCCCGGAGTGTTTCATGAAAAATATTTAAAACGAGACGATGAATTCGATATTGTTTTAAAAGAAAGTCCATGTACTTTTTTAAAAGAAGACAACTCTTGTTCTATATACGACGTTAGACCTCGAGCTTGTGCGGAATACCCACACACGAATAGAAAAAAAATGTCGCAAATTTTACCTTTGACATTACAAAACGTAGAAGTTTGCCCTGCGGTGTCTAGAATAATAGATAAAATGAAAATTGTTTAACAAAAAAAATGCCCTCCTTTCGGGGGGCATTTTTATATGTAAAACAACTAAGCTATTTACTTACGGTACATTACCGATTTAACTTCTTCGATAATCTTACTTACCTTAGGCATAAACTCTTCAACTAAATTTGGAGCGTAAGCCATTGGAACATCTGCAGTACAAACTCTCTTTACAGGTGCATCCATATAATCGAAGGCATCTTTTTGCACATTAAAAGCTATTTCTGAGGAAAGCGAAGCCAAAGGCCAAGCTTCTTCAATAATTACCATTCTATTGGTTTTCTTTATAGATTCTAATACTGTAGCGTAATCGATAGGACGAACGGTTCTTAAATCAATAACTTCTGCACTTATTCCTTCTTCTGCTAACTTATCAGCAGCTTCGAGCACTAGTTTCATTATTTTACCAAAGGAAACTAAAGTAACATCGGTTCCTACTCTTTTTATATCTGCAAGCCCAATTGGAATAATGTATTCTCCTTCTGGAACCTCTCCTTTGTCGCCATACATTTGCTCTGATTCCATAAAAATAATTGGATCATTATCGCGAATAGCAGCTTTTAACAAACCTTTGGCATCGTATGGGTTGGATGGGCAAACCACTTTTAAACCAGGACAGTTTGCGTACCAAGATTCAAAAGCTTGAGAATGCTGAGCACCTAATTGACCCGCAGATGCTGAAGGCCCACGAAAAACCATAGGCATTGGGAATTGTCCATCGGACATCTGCATCATTTTAGCTGCAGAATTAATGATTTGGTCAATGGCTACTAAAGAAAAGTTAAAGGTCATAAACTCAACTATGGGTCTTAAACCATTCATCGTAGCACCTGTAGCAATCCCTGCAAATCCAAGTTCTGCAATGGGTGTATCTACCACTCTTTTTGCACCGAACTCATCAAGCATACCTTGACTAGCTTTATAAGCTCCATTGTATTCTGCAACCTCTTCGCCTAACAAGAAGACCTTTTCATCTCTTCTCATTTCCTCGCTCATTGCTTCTGCAATTGCTTGTCGAAATTGTATAACTCTCATACTACTTGTTTTTTTCAGCCAACAAAATTACACAAATTATGGTATATATTAAAGCTTACAATAAAGCATTTTTAAAATGTGATTATTTTAGTACGATACTAAAATTATCGAATTTATTTAAACGCAGTAATTGGATAAATTTGAATCTTTCAATGCGTGCATGATAATTTGATTTCTAGTATTTTTAGTTACATTTGCATAAATTAGATTTAACGATTATACAGTTCTTAGATTAAGAAGTATTTTTAATAAAAAGCCAATTTCTAAATCGAGAATTTAAATTATAAAAAATAAGAATTTAGATGAAAATACTCGTTTGTATAAGTCATGTTCCAGACACGACTTCTAAGATTAACTTTTCCAGTAACCTAACAGAATTTGATGGGAACGGAATAACCTTTGTGATTAACCCTTACGATGAGTTTGGTTTAACAAGAGCAATGAAGATTAAAGAAGCAACAGGTGCAACTATTACAGTTGTAAATGTAGGGCCAGTAAGCACCGAGCCCACACTAAGAAAAGCACTTGCCATAGGAGCCGATGATGCCGTAAGAATAGATGCTGATGCCCAAGATGGTGCTTCTGTTGCCAGACTAATAGCAGACTTCGCAATAGATAAAAATTATGATTTAATAATTACTGGGCGTGAGTCTATTGATTACAACGGTGGTATTGTTCCTGGAATGCTAGCAACCTACTTAGACCTTCCCTTTGTAAATGCTTGTATCGGTCTAGAACTGGATGGAGAAAACGCAAAAATAACAAGAGAAATTGACGGCGGTAAAGAAAATTTAGAGGGCGTTTTACCTTTACTTATCGCAGGACAAAAAGGTTTAGTAGAAGAAAAAGAGTTAAGAATACCTGCAATGCGCGGAATCATGATGGCTCGTAAAAAACCACTTACAGTAATTGCTCCCAGCAGCGTAACAGCAAGCTCAGCAATCCTAAATTTCGAGCTACCCGAAGCAAAAGCTGCTTGCAAAATGATTGATGCAGGAAATGTAGACCAGCTTGTAGAGTTACTTCACTCGCAAGCTAAAGTAATCTAATTAGAAAAAAAACATGGCTATTTTAGTATATACAGAGAGTTGGAATGGTAGTTTTAAAAAGGCTTCTTTTGAAGCAGTTAGCTACGCTAGTCAACTTGCAAACAAATTGAATACGGAGGTTATTGCTTTAACTATTTCTGCTAAAGACGATGCTTCTCAACTAGGAAATTACGGTGCTTCTAAAATTCTAAGCATCACTAATGAAACCCTAACATCGTTTAACAACCAAGCATACGCAAATGCAATTATTAATGCTGCAGATGCCAATGAGGTAGATACTATTGTAATTTCCAACACAAACAATGGAAAATCAATTGCACCTATTGTAGCAGCAAAAAGAAGTGCTAGTTTAATTACCAATGTGATTGAAGTACCTAGTTCTCTTAGCCCATTTACGGTAAAAAGAAAAGCATTTTCGAGTAAAGCTTTTGCAAATTACACGACAAATTCTGCACAAAAAGTAATTACCATCACTCCAAACGCACTAGGCCTTATCGAAAGTAATACTACGGCTCATTCAGAAGCATTCGATTATACAGCTACAAGTTCTGACAATAGACTCAAATCCGTTTCTGAAGAAAAAGCTACCGGTAAAATTTCTTTAACTGAAGCAGAATTTGTTGTTTCTGCGGGAAGAGGATTAAAAGGAGCTGAAAATTGGGGAATGATTGAAGAACTTGCAGACCTTTTGGGTGCTGCAACAGCTTGTTCAAAACCAGTATCAGACATCGGCTGGAGACCTCATAGCGAGCATGTTGGGCAAACCGGAATTGCTATTAATCCTGAATTGTATATTGCAGTAGGTATTTCAGGAGCCATACAACATTTAGCAGGAGTAAATGCCTCAAAAAACATTGTAGTAATCAACACCGATCCAGAAGCACCTTTCTTTAAGGCTGCCGATTACGGAATCGTTGGAGATGCGTTTGAAGTAGTTCCAAAACTAATTGAAGCGGTAAAAAAACATAAAGCAAATAATTAATTCGAAAAGAGCTGAGCAATCCACCTATTTTAGTATTTTAGTGATGCTAATAAAACTAGATGAAAACAGTTCAATTAAACATCATAGGATTAACCTATAGTCAATCTCAAAGTAATGCATATGCTTTACTTTTAGGCGAAGAAAAAGGGCCTCGAAGACTTCCAATAGTAATTGGTGCTTTCGAGGCTCAATCTATTGCAATAGCCTTAGAAAAAACAAATATTCCACCTCGCCCACTTACCCACGACCTGTTCACTAGTTTAGCTTTATCTTACAATATTTATTTAAAGGAAGTAATGATTCACAAACTTAAAAACGGCATATTTTATTCCACTTTGGTTTGCGAATTAGACGGAGACATTAAAAAATTAGACTCCAGAACATCTGACGCCATTGCCCTTGCGCTTCGCTTTAACTGTCCAATTTATACCTATGAGTCCATTTTAGAACAAGCGGGTATAATTTTAGATAAAGATAAAGCAGCCAAAACACCTGATATTAATTACGTAAAAAACATTTTACCTAAAAACGAAATAGAAAAAGCTCCAAAACAAATTCAATCTGAGCCAACACTAATAGAATTAAATAAAAAGCTCACTCAAGCTCTCGAAAAAGAAGACTACGAAAAGGCTGCAATAATTCGAGACGAACTAAACCGAAGAAACCCTCATACCTAAACGATGAAAAAATTTGTTTTATTACTAAGCTTTTTGTTCTGTATTTCCTTTGTAAGCCAAGCCCAAGATTTTATTGGAAACTGGAGCTTCAACTCTATTACAAACCAGCAAAATAATAGCTTACTAGAAATTAACGATTCTGATGAACTTCATTTTTATGCAAACAAAAGATTCGAATACAGTTTGGAAGCTAAAAACAACTTGCTTGCAAAAGGAACATGGGAGCTTCAAGAAAACACAATCCGTTTATCGTATAATTTCCCTACAGATACTATCCGGACTTACACCTATACCACTGAGGGAGACTTACTAAGGCTTACAGAAAGTGACGTAAGCTATTCGTTTACAAAAATTGCAAAGGTAAACAGCCCAAAACCAATTGAATCTGAAAGTACTCTTTGGAACATTATTCGTGGAATTATTGGCGTGTTAACCTTATTATTAATTGCATTTGCATTCAGTCAGAACAGAAAAAAAATTGACTGGGCTCTTGTTGGTAAAGGATTATTGCTACAGTTTATTTTTGCGATTGGAATTTTGAAAGTACCCTTTATTGAAGCTACTTTTGAGAACATTTCCCGAGGCTTTGTAAAAGTTATTTCTTTTACACAAGCGGGTACAGATTTTCTTTTTGCGTCTTATATAACAGGGAAAATTGAAGCGCCCTTGATAAACTTTTTGGTGCAAGTACTCCCCACAATCATCTTTTTCTCTGCATTAACAAGTTTGTTTTATTATTTAGGCATACTACAGAGAGTCGTCTATCTTTTCGCTTGGTTAATGAAAAAATTCATGAAACTTTCTGGCTCAGAAAGCTTAGCTGCGGTAGGAAATGTGTTTTTAGGACAAACAGAAGCGCCTCTTTTGGTACGACCGTATCTGGGTAAAATGACCAAATCGGAGCTTTTTTGTTTAATGTCTGGTGGAATGGCTACTATAGCTGGTGGTGTGCTTGCCGCATATATTGGATTTTTAGGTGGAACCGACCCAATAGAGCAACTATTATTTGCCAAACACCTTCTAGCAGCCTCTGTACTCTCTGCTCCGGCTGCTGTTATAGCTGCAAAAATAATTGTTCCCGAAACCGAGGAGTACGACAAAGAAATGAAATTGAGTAAAGATAAAATAGGTAATAATGCACTCGAAGCCATCAGTAATGGTACGAGCGACGGACTCAGGTTAGCTGTTAATGTTGGTGCTATGCTGTTGGTATTTACAGCACTTATAGCTATGGGTAATTACATAACAAACGACCTGATAGGTAACTGGACGGGAATAAACACCTGGATTGTTGCAAATACAAGTTATACCGGACTTACAATGCAGTTTATGGTAGGTTACAGCTTCGCTCCCATTGCTTGGCTTATGGGTATTGCTTGGGAAGATGCCGTACTTGTTGGGCAACTTTTGGGAGAAAAAACAATCTTAAATGAATTTTACGCCTACAAAACCTTAGGCGAAATGAAAGCAGCCAATTTATTTGCCCATCAAAAATCGGTAATTATGTCTACTTATATTTTATGTGGCTTTGCTAACTTTGCGTCCATAGGAATACAAATAGGCGGAATTGGCGCTTTAATTCCCAACAAAAAAGGACTACTCTCTGAACTTGGTTTACTAGCACTAGTAGCAGGAACTTTAGCCTCCTTATTTACAGCAGTTATTGTAGGAATGATGTTGTAAACTTGACTGAGCTAACAACCATCATCTTTTAAAAATTATACCTAAGCATAAACTTTATAAAATGAAGCAGTATATAAACTTGATGCGCCATGTAAAAGAAAATGGCCAAGAAAAAAGTGACCGAACTGGAACCGGCACTCTAAGTGTTTTCGGGCACCAAATGCGCTTCGACTTAGCAAAAGGCTTTCCATGTGTTACTACTAAAAAACTTCATTTACGCTCTATAATCCACGAGCTACTTTGGTTTTTAAAAGGAGATACCAATATTAAGTATTTAAAAGAAAATAAAGTACGTATTTGGGATGAATGGGCAGATGAAGATGGAAATTTAGGCCCTGTATATGGCTCTCAATGGAGATCTTGGCCCACAGCAAATGGACAACATATAGATCAAATCTCTCAGGTTATAAACCAAATTAAAACCAATCCAGATTCTCGCAGGTTAATTGTAAGCGCCTGGAACGTTAGCGAAATAGAAAACATGGCCTTACCACCTTGTCATGCTTTTTTTCAGTTTTATGTTGCCGATGGAAAGCTGTCTTGCCAACTCTACCAGCGCAGTGCCGATATTTTTCTTGGAGTCCCTTTTAATATTGCATCTTACGCATTACTTACGATGATGGTTGCACAAGTATGCGATCTAAAAGTTGGAGAATTTATTCATACCCTAGGCGATGCACATTTGTATACAAACCATTTAGAACAAACAGAATTACAACTAAGTAGAGCTATAAAAGAGCTTCCAACTATGAACATAAACCCCGAGGTTAAAAACATATTTGACTTCACTATAGAAGACTTTGAATTGACAAATTACGATCCGCATCCTCATATTAAAGGTATAGTAGCCGTATAATGAAAGTAGCTCTAATTGTTGCAGCAGCAGAAAATCATGTTATTGGAAAAGACAACGACCTAATTTGGCATTTGCCAAAAGACATGAAGTTTTTCAAAGAAACTACCAAAGGTCATTTTGTGATTATGGGTAGGAAAAACTTTGAATCTATTCCGCAAAAATACAGACCGCTTCCTAACAGAACCAATGTAGTGGTAACCAGGCAAAAAGACTATTTAGCCGAAGGGTGTTTAGTTGTAAACTCTTTAGCAGAAGCACTGCAAGAAGCTGAAAAAGCAAAGGATTTAGAACCGTTTATTATTGGGGGTGGCGAAATTTACCGCCTTGCACTCGAGCAGCAATTAATAGACCGAGTTTACCTAACCAGAATACATAAAAACTACCAGGGCGATACTTTTTTCCCTAAGCTGAATAAAGAATGGAAACTACTAAAATCTGACAAACATTTAGCAGACGAAAAGCACGAATGTGATTACAGTTTTGAAATCTACGAAAAATAAAAAAAGCCACTCTAAAGAGTGGCTTTTTGTTAAATTATACTTTTTGAATATTAAAACAAATTAAGTTCTGTAAGTAATGCATTTGTAGCACTTACACCTTTAGCAGATGCTGCAAGCAAAGCTTTTTCATTTTCATCTAACTCAATCTCAATAATTTTTTCTATTCCATTTTTACCCAAAATAACGGGTACTCCAATGGTTAAGTCATTTAATCCGTACTCCCCTTCTAACAAAACTGAGCAAGGAAACATTTTCTTTTGATCGCATGCAATAGATTGCACTAAAGAGGAAACAGCTGCACCTGGAGCATACCAAGCAGAAGTGCCTAACATACCGGTTAAAGTAGCGCCACCTACTTTAGTGTCTGCCGCTACTTGGGCAAGTCTTTCCGCAGATAAAAAAGCAGAAGCCAACACACTGTTTCGAGAGGCCAAACGAGTTAAAGGAACCATTCCCTTATCGCTATGACCACCTATAACCATACCTTCTACATCAGAAGCAGGACAATCTAAAGCCTCACTTAAACGGTATTTAAAACGAGCAGAATCTAATGCTCCACCCATACCAATGATTCTGTTTTTTGGAAGACCCGTAGCTTTGTGAGCTAAATAAGTCATGGTATCCATTGGGTTACTCACAATAATTAAAATAACATTGGGCGAGTATTTGATTAAATTTTCAGAAACCATTTTTACAATACCTGCATTTATACCAATCAACTCCTCGCGAGTCATTCCTGGTTTACGCGGAATTCCACTTGTTATTACAGCAATATTACTGCCTGCAGTTTTAGAATAATCATTTGTACTTCCTACAATCTTCGTGTCAAAACCATTTAAAGATGCTGTTTGCATCAAATCCATGGCTTTACCCTCAGCAAAATTTTCTTTAATATCTACTAAGACAACTTCAGAAGCGAAATTTTTAATGGCAATGTACTCAGCACAACTTGCACCAACCGCACCAGCTCCAACAACAGTTACTTTCATTTTATTTTTATTTAGAAATTTAAGGCTTAGGCACTTAAATAAGATTAGATTTTTGGCAAATTTAACCATTTATATTTCTTTACAGATATAATAAAATAATTTATTTGTATTTCAATTACTTCAAAGCTAATGGTATAATAATTGATATATTCACATCTATTATTTATTATATAATATACTATGAAAAAAGCCTGTTTATTACTACAATTACTCTTTATTTCTAGCATTATATATGCGCAAGATCCTTGTCAAGAAATAGTGCATTCCATAGCTAGTAACTCGCACACGCCTACATTAGAAGTTGACTCTATAACTGGAGACAGTTTAGCTTATTACAACTTATGCATTGGAGAAGAACTCACCTTAGTGGCAAATGCCACTTTCCCAGAAAACAATACAAGCTATACCCAATCTTTAGCCACCACAGAGTTTACTTGGTATCTGGATAATGTAGAGCTTTTAAACAGCTTGGAGTACATGAATACTTTTACCACAGGCGGAATCTATGAACTAGCAATTACATCTACCGATGTAAATGGTTGTGAAAATAACGAAGCTTATACTGTTTTTGTTAAAGTTGCTAGTCAAGAAATAGTGCATTCCATAGCTAGTAGCTCGCACACGCCTATATTCGAAGTTGACTCTATAACTGGAGACAGTTTAGCTTATTACAACTTATGCATTGGAG
>CAWVTK010000046.1:0-13840 GCA_963933205.1 uncultured Flavobacteriales bacterium | reverse complement strand
GTTTCTACAAGGCTATCGTTGTATAAATGAGGTTTAGAACCCAACCATGACAACTCTATAAACTCTTGGTTTTGAGCAAACAGACCACCAATAGATGTTGACAAGACTAAACAAAATAAGAAATAAAAACGCATCATCAACTAATTAATTAATACTAAAAACCAAGAACGGCTAAAAAATAAATCTATTGTCAAAAATAGTAAGATTTGGCACAATTATTTCACAAAACAGTAAATGAATTATTTTTGACACAAAACAGAGGATTAAAATTTCAAAAATTATTGTATTATTGTCTCTTGTAACTAAAAGTAATATGATTAGAAATAAATTATTTGCCTTATTGGCAATCTTAAGTTTAGGTATATCAACTCAAGCGATGGCTCAAGACCCTGCATTTACGCAGTTCTACGCCAACCCGATGTACTTAAATCCTGCAATGGCTGGTTCTGCCAACTGCCCACGTATTTCTTTAAATCATAGAAACCAGTGGCCTAGTTTAAAGGGAGCCTTTGTAACAAACAGTATTTCTATAGATAAAAACGTAGAGGCTCTAAACGGTGGCTTAGGTTTACAAATAATTAATGATGTGCAAGGCGAGGGCGTAATTAAAAGCACCCAAATAAACGCTATATATTCCTACCAACTTCAAGTATCTAGAAAATTTACTGTACTTACAGGTATACAAGCTAGTTATCATCAAAAAAGTCTAGACAAATCAAAACTATTTTTTGGAGATCAAATTGATCCAAACTATGGATTCATATACGAATCCCAAGAGAACATTGACCTAATAGCCGACAATGTGGGTTACGCAGATGTATCTCTTGGTATGATGGCCTTTACAAAAAAATACTTCTTTGGATTAGCTTTGCATCACATCTCTCAACCTGATGATTCGTACATAGAAGAAAGTTTTTTACCAAGCAGATTTACACTTCATACTGGGGCTAATATTGCAGTAGGAAATAGTAGAAGAATGGGAATAGAAATGGATGGTCCTTTTGTAACTCCTAACCTAATGTATCTTAAACAAGCTGGAGCAGAACAATTGAATGTGGGAATGTCTCTAACAAACGAAAGTGTTTCGGGCGGGCTTTACTACAGAAGTAACTTCTCAAATCCAGATGCAATTTTGGTAGTATTGGGTTACGAAAATAGTGGCATCCGTTTTGGATATAGTTACGATTATACTGTATCCAAACTATCAGGAGTATCAGGTGGAGCGCACGAAGTTTCTGTAACATTACAACTAGCGTGCAGAACAAAAAGAAAAAAATTAAAAGCTATTAAGTGCCCTAAATTTTAAGTAAATTAGTCAACTTATTAGAGTACGAATAACACCAACGCGTTATACACTATGAAAATGTCAAATTCTTTATCTAAACTGCTTATTGTAGGACTTGTTTTAATTGTTACCTCTTGTGGAGGGAAGTACAAAAGCATGTCTCAAACTACTGGATGGAAAGTTAATACTTCATCTAACGGAGGTTTTGAAGCAGAACTAAACTACAAACAAGCACTTCCAGTAGGAATGGTGTTTGTGGAAGGTGGCTCCTTTATCATGGGTCAAACCGCAGAAGATGTTTTGATGGAACAAAACGCTAAACCACGTCAAGTATCTGTTTCCTCATTTTACATGGATGAAACCGAGGTAACCAACGTTTCCTACAGAGAATATTTATTTTGGTTAACCCGCGTTTTTGGAGAAAGTTATCCTGAGGTTTACTGGAATGCATTACCAGATACAAATGCTTGGAGAAGCGAATTAGGCTTTAACGACCCAATGGTAAGTAATTATTTACGACATGCAGGTTTTAGTCATTACCCAGTAGTTGGTGTTTCTTGGGATCAAGTACAAGACTATTGTGCCTGGAGAACCGATCGTGTAAATGAATTGGCATTGATTGATGCTAAATCTTTAAAACACAACACAGAACAATTTGACGACGATAACTTTAACACCGAAACATACAGAGCAGGTCAATACACAGGAGCTGTAAGAAAAAATAGCGGTTACAAAGACTTAAGAAATCCAAAGAGCAAGGTTGGACGTAGAGGATCAAAAGAAGATGGTGTACTAACGCCAGGATTTAGATTGCCAACCGAAGCAGAATGGGAATTTGCTGCTTGGGGCTTAGTAGGAATGTCTATAGAAGGAAACATTGACGACGGAAGATACTACCCATGGGACAGAAACTCTTTAAGAGACAATAGAACTAAGTTTGCTGGAGAAATGTTGGCAAACTTTAAAAGAGGTGATGGAGATAATATGGGTATTGCAGGTTCTCTAAACGATGCAGGTTCTCGAACTACAGAAATCAAATCTTTTCCTCCAAACGATTACGGCTTATTTGACATGAGTGGAAATGTAGCTGAGTGGGTTTTAGATGTGTACAGAGACGATGCTGATAATTTAGATGATTTCATGCCTTTTAGAGGGAATGTATTCACGAACAAAGCTAAAGACGAAGAAGGCTACTATACAGAAGCAGATTCATTAGGTAGAATGCAAACCTTAGAGTCTGAAGCAGATAAACTGAGAAGAAACTACCAACAAGCTAAAAACTCTAATAGATACGATGGAGATATAGAATCTAGTATCTATTATGCTAAGGGAGATTCTCAAGGTGATGCAGCAATGTACGATTACGGTAAAACAACTTTAGTAAATGATGATGTTCATGTTTACAAAGGTGGTTCGTGGAAAGATCGATCTTACTGGTTGAACCCAGGAGCAAAAAGATTTATGAACAGCGAAATAGGAACTGACTTTATCGGGTTCCGCTGTGTTATGGATCGAATGGGCTCTCAAAACTTAAAACCAAACAAAAGGAAATCAAAAAAAATAACAAGATAAAAAAAAGCCTCTCCTACCGAGAGGCTTTTTTTATGAAAAATACATGAAACGATGATTCAAGCCCTTTATGCCCTCTTCTTAAAACATACAGAAATAAGTATCGATACAAGATCTATTAAGAAAGGTGGTTTGTTTTTCGCCTTAAAAGGGCCAAATTATAATGCAAATAAATTTGCCATACAAGCACTGGACTTAGGCGCAGCTTATGCAGTTGTAGATGAAGAAAAATATGTTTTGGACGATAGATACATTTTAGTAGAAAATGCACTTGAAACCTTACAAAATCTAGCAAACCACCACAGAAAACAATTAACCTGCCCTGTACTTGCCATAACCGGATCAAATGGAAAAACAACCAGTAAAGAGTTAATTCATAGAGTTCTTGCAAAAAAATATACGAGCTCAGCAACTATAGGTAACTTTAACAATCATATAGGAGTTCCATTAAGCTTACTCGCAATTAAACTGAATACCGAGTTTGCAATTATAGAGATGGGAGCCAATCATGAAGGCGAAATTGATTTTTTATGTAAGATTGCAGAGCCCGACTATGGCGTAGTAACAAATATTGGGAAAGCCCACTTAGAAGGATTTGGATCTTTAGAGGGCGTTTTGAGGGCTAAAACAGAACTTTACAGATATTTAGATCAAAATAAAGGTGCAATTTTCATTAAGGACAACCAACAAATACTACTTGAAAATACGCCAAAAAACATCAAGTATTATACCTATGGACAACTAAACACAAGTAATTATAAGGTTAAATTTTCTAAAGCTCAACCTAAGGTAACCGTATTAGTAGAGGGAACTAATGTAAACACAAACCTTATAGGAGATTACAATTTTGACAATATTTCCTTAAGTATCGCAATTGGAATTCATTTTGGTGTAGAGCTAAAGCAGATAAAAGATGCATTAGAATTGTATGTGCCGTCTAACAACAGATCTCAACTTATTGAAACAAGCTTTAATACCCTATTATTAGATGCATACAACGCCAACCCAATGAGTGTAGAGAAAGCTGTGCAGAACATGAGAAACATAGAACATTCAAATAAAGTACTTATTCTTGGAGATATGTTTGAGCTTGGCAACGATTCTAAAAAAGAACATCTAAACATAATAAACCAGTGTTTAAGCCTAGGTTTAAACAATGTAAAACTGGTAGGCGAAATTTTTAGTTCTGTAAACCAAACAGAATACAGTGCTTATAAAAACACTAAGGAGCTTTTGTCTAGTTTAGAGCTAACACCCATAAAAAATTCTTTTGTATTGATAAAAGGATCGCGAGGGATGAAACTAGAACAACTAGTTGCTTGTTTATAATGTCTTTGAATACACCTCTAGGTTTAATCCTCCAAAATTACCGGAACTCATAAAAAGAACGATAGCTTTTTCAGATATTTCAGAATCAATTTTTTCACAAAGCTCTGTATTGTTAGTTACAACTTTTAAATCCGACCTATTAAAAGAATCAAAAACCGATCGCTCTGATAAACCAGCTAATTTTTTATGCGCAATTGCTTCAGGATCGAAATAAACCAAGGCAACCTCTACCCCATTCATAGCATTTTTATACTCCGATAAAAAAGATTTAGTTAAGCTACTGAAGGTGTGTAATTCTAATACAGCAATTACTTTATGTGTTTGAAACTGTGATTTAACAGCTTTGACGGTAGCTCTAACCTTAGAGGGCGAATGAGCAAAATCTTTGTACACCTTTAATCCATCTCGATGAAAAATTCTTTCTAACCGATTAGAAGCGCCCTTAAAGCTGGACATTGCAGTAAAAAATTGGTCGTGAGAAACGTTCAGTTGTTTGCAAACATTAAATGCTCCCATCATATTCTTTAAATTGTGTTCTCCAAAAATCTCTAATGGTATAGTTGTATTTATAAAATTAACATACGTAATTCCATCCCTAATATCATACGATGGTAAATGATAAGCTTCAGATGCTACTTCCGGATTTGCCAAAATTAATTCCTCAAGTTTATCATCAGAAGAACAAAAAGTTAAATAACCATTTGGCTCAATTTTTTTAATAAAAACATCGAATTGTTCTAAGTAATTTTGAAAAGTTGGGAATACGTTTATATGATCCCAAGCAATACCACTTAAAAGGGCTATATGTGGCTTATAAAGATGAAACTTTGGTCTGAGGTCTATAGGAGAGGATAAATACTCATCGCCTTCTAAAACGATAACTGGAGCATTACTTAATTTCACCATCGTTGTAAATCCAGCTAATTGTGCTCCAACCATATAATCGCAATCTATACCAACCGTTTGTAAAACATGTAATATCATGGAGGTAATAGTTGTTTTACCATGGCTACCCCCAATAACAATTCTAGTTTTATTTTTAGCTTGCTCGTATAAATACTCAGGATAAGAATAAATTGCTAAGTTCAATTCTTGGGCCTTTAGCAACTCCGGATTATCAGCGCGAGCATGCATACCAACAATCACAGCATTAATATCGTTGTTTATTTTATCGGGAAACCACCCCATAGTACTGGGGCATATACCTGCCTTTTCTAATCTATATTTTGAGGGATTAAAAATGGCATCGTCTGATCCAGTGACGAAATAGTCCTTTTCTTTTAAGGCTAATGCTAAATTATGCATTGCTGCACCTCCAATTGCAATAAAATGTACTCGCATATGTTATCTTTGTAAAAAAGGAAAGATACCAAAACGTTTTACAATGAAGAAAATTATAGTCGTACTAATTGCCACACTTATTTCTTGTACTAGTGTGAAAGAGAATAACCAATTAATATCAAAGGACAAATTAAGACTAGAGCTAAAAAAAGGCCCCTGCTATGGAACATGTCCCATTTTTGATGTTCGTTTATTCGAGAATCGTTTGGTAGTGTATAACGGTAAACGCTTTGTGGAGCATCAGGGAAGTTTTGAATGGTATATGGACAAGTCTGATTTTAATGAGGTAAACGAATTACTAAATAGTAAGGACTTAGCAAAATCGATAGACTTCAACACAAGAGCTCAAGACCTACCGCTCACTAGCCTATCAATTTACACACAAACAGATACAATAACTCTTAAGCATAAAGGGGCTATTTCAAAAGAATTAAAGGAGCGTTTAAAGAAAATAGAAAGCCTAGTGATGACAAATGCAAAATGGAATGAATAAATTTTAGCAATCGAAACTCAAAGTCCTATTTAAGCTTAAATTTGAAAAAAAATTAGAAATGGCTCGCATTCTTACCATAGATACTACTACAAAAAATTGCTCATTGGCACTTAGTGAAAATGGACTTGTTATAGAATCTATAGATCACAACGAAGGGGAATTTTCTCATTCGGAAAAACTGCATGTTTTTATAGAGGAAATTTGCATTAAAGCTAATGTAAAACTTAAACAAATTGATGCTATTGCAATCAGTAAAGGTCCGGGATCTTATACCGGATTACGAATTGGTGTTTCTGCCGCTAAAGGACTTTGCTTTGGATTAGATATTCCATTAATAAGCGTAGAAACCCTGGAAGTACTGTGTAGAACTTATGCTTTAACACGTAAAATAAATGAAAACGATATTCTTATACCCATGTTAGACGCTAGAAGGATGGAAGTTTACACAGCTGTGTTTGATGCTCGTTTTACTAAACTAAAAAAGACTGAAGCACTTATTCTAACTGCAGATTGTTACCAGGAGTTTTTAAAAATCGCATCGTGTCATTTTATTGGAGATGGAGCAGAGAAATGTGAAAGCTTATACCGGGGAGCAAACAGTGTTTTTTCTCCAAATACATACCCCTGCACTAAAGCAGTTGCTAAATTAGTGGAGCATAAGTACAAAATAAAGGACTTTGAAGATGTAGCTTATTTTGAACCTTATTATCTTAAAGATTTTGTGGACGGTAAGAAAGCAAACAGTTTATAAATTAGCAAAACGCTTTGACTTATCGCTTCTTTATAAAGCCTACTTATTTAGTCGTGTTTAATTATCAGTTTTTGTGTAGCACCATTATCACTTTTAAGAAAGTAAATACCGTCGGATAAATCTTCGACATAAATTTGATTTAATCCTTTCTCAGTTGCTTGTTTTAAAACAAGATGACCTAAGGGGCTGAAAATACTAATTGAACCTTTAACATGCTCTTTAAAGTTTATTACATTTCGGGTAGGATTTGGGTAAAGCTCTAGATTTGAGCTTGCACTTATTGGAGATACAGATAAAGAGACTCCACTCATTTTTGTAAGTCCAGAGCTTGTAGCCACCCATACATTGTCGTTGCCATCAATAGCCAAAGCTCTTACTACTGGCCCAACAAGAACCTCTTCGTTTGAGAATTCAGACCACAAAGAACCATTCCAGGCTGCAACGCCTCCAACAGTAACCAAATAATCAACGTATATTCCTGTCCATACATTTCCTTGAGAGTCCATTTTTATATCAACAACAGGATTTAAAGTATCGGGTTCTGGTAATAAAAGCATCATTGTGTGTTGAGCTAAAACTTGATTGTTTGCATCTAAAACAGATATTCCTTGAGAGGTTCCAATCCACTTGGTATCGTCCTGATCAATAGCTATAGAAGTTACTTTATTGCTTACTAAACCAGCTTCAGTATCGTAAATCGTAAAGCTATTTCCGTTAAAATGAATTAATCCAAATAAATTATTGGCAAGCCAAAGCTCATTATTAGAATCAAATGTTACATACTTAACACCTCCAAATGGAAGGCCATCACTCATAGAATAAGAAGACCATGTAGATCCGTCGAAACGAGAGAGTCCATCTTTTTCGCCTACCCAAATCACTCCATTTGCATCTTCATTAATAGAGCTTACACGGTTATCACCTAAACCATCTTCCTCTGTATGGGTGCTCCAAATTGACTCAGAAAGCACACAAATACCTTCATCTGTACCTACCCATAAATCTCCTGTACTGCTTGTAAATACTGCGGTAACATTATTGTTAATTAGGTTTGTAGTATCAGAAGTCCATTCGAAACCATCGAACTTAGAAATACCCTTATTTGTACCCAACCAAACAGACTGATTAGCATCTATAGCAATACAGTTAACAGAATTATTTACTAATCCATCGGTCTCCGTGTAGTGCGTAAATTGTTGCCCAAACACTGGAATTGAACAAATTAAAGCAAGAAGTAAGTTTGAAAATTTCATAGGATTAATTTATAGTTTAATGATTTTTTGATTAGAGACCATGTCTCCGGCTTTTACTACAGCAAAATAAACGCCTGGCTTTAAATTTAAAGTTGAAAAATCCATTTCGATTATTCCAGCAGAAAAGGATTTAGAATAGAGTTGTCTACCTAATGCATCGTATATATTTAGTGCTGATTCGGTTTGAGATTCGATTAAAATGTATAAAACTTCGCTTACAGGGTTTGGATGTGCTTTTAAAACCAAATTGCTATGAGCTGGTATAACCGAAGCTGTATTGTTTGAAGTATTAGCCGTAGGAGATATATAGGTAAATGCCCCGGTTCCGTTTGGCAATCTACCATAAGAAATGTCCTCTATTTGAATGGGAAAGGTTATGGAATCTATCAGAGATGCATCTGCACCAGAAATAAAAAGCTGCTCACCTGAAGCGGATAGTTTGAAGTTTGAATGGATTCCCGATTGATCTGTGTCAGCATCAGCCCAAATAATTAGGTACGCTTCTGCTTGAATAGAAACATTTGGAAGAGCCCATTTAGTTAGGTTCGATACATCATCACTTAAAAACAAGCCCGACAAATTAATTGAATTTGAGGTAGTGTTGTACAATTCAATCCAGTCGTCAAATTCTGAGTTTTCATCTTTTACCGTTGATGTATTATCAGCCATAAGCTCGTTTATAACTAGGTCTCCCATAGTTAGCTTTGCATTTATAGTATGGTACTCATAAGCTGCACGTTTAGGCGAAAAAATTCCAGCAGAATCATTTTCTGCATACAGGTAATATTCCAAATTAATGCCTTGAGAAACGACTTGTGTTGTAAACCAACCGTCTGAAGAAACAAGATCTCCATAGAGTCCATAATCATTCATTAATTGCTTTTCAAAAATGGATTTAGATCCATGTCTGGATGCAAGAATAACTTCGGAAGCATCACTTGTCTTACAGCTAATTACAACCGTATCTCCAGTAATTGGTTCTATTGGGTAATGTATTAATGAATCGATTACTGGCGCATTTTGGTAGCCATTATAGGCTGCTAAATAGGCCGTACGTCCTTCCATAAGATCTACTATACCAGGGTAATCTATTAAATCATTAACCGTAGTGTATAAATTGTTTTGAAAATCGGAGTACGAATAGAATTTATTGGTGTCTGCTAAAACACTCGCATCAATATGGCTGTAAATTTCTTCTGCTCGGTTCTTGTAATAATTGTTATTAAAATTTTCTTCTACAATGGTTCGAATATGTGCTAAGTACATTTTTCGATACCTACTGGATTCGAATATATTTCGGAGTAATGGTCTTGCATAAACAGAGGTTCCATAGTAGTGGGTTAATGGATCCATAACTTTGGCTTCAGTTATAGAAAAGCCATCGTAATAAGTAGATGCATCTGCTAAGCGAAAACTTCCAAAAGACATATTTAGATCCCAAATTATTGGATTAAATCGACCAAAATTGTCCTGATATAAATAATAATTTTGAGCGTAGCCAATGTAACTATCAAAATTTACAAGTGTATAATTTAAAGCATGCATCCATAAAGTTCTATCAATATTTAAAACCTCATTTAATGCATGCTTAAAATTGTTTAAAGTATCTATTAATCCGTACAGTTCTGCCCATCCGTAATCAGATTCCATTACGTATAAAGATGCGTAGTTTAAAGTATCTGTTCCTGGGGTGTTGCTCAAATTAGAGTTTTCACCATACAAATCTACTTCTTTTGGATTCCCTTTTACCAATACATTATTTTTAGAGGTGAAATGTTTTTCTAAAAACTCGTTATTTACTGCTTCAACATTCGTATACAAACCAATGAGGGTATCATTAATATATAAATTAGCGAAATTAGCTTCGGACGCCGGCATATACTGGCGAATTACTTGATAGGAAAGTACCTCTCGAATAAAAGAAGGGTCTTGAAAAACATTGCTAAGCTTTAACTTATCTATTCCAAGATGATTTTGACCCTTTTTTATATAATTCAGTTTGATGTTAAACGGATTTTTAAGTCGGTTTATACTAGCAGAGCTATAGCCTTTATAACGCACACCAACACTATCGTACGAAACACCATCTATTAGAATATTCGCTAGTATTCTATTGCGATCGCCTTCGATATAGAGACTGTCTAGTATTTGATCCCAATTGTTTTGGTAAAAACTAATTTTTACTTCGCGAATTGAATCCGTTGCGTAAAAAGAGTTTTGGGCCAAAGCATTAAAGGAGGTTAACAAGAATAAAAGGAAGCCTAAAGACCAAATTTTCATAAACTATTTTATTATCGAAATGCTTCTTAAAGTAGAAGAACCGTTCTCGGCTTCTACGGTAATAAAGTAAAGCCCGTTTGCACAGTCGCTAAGGTCTAACTGAGCATTAGTTTGTTTGTGTACTAACTGTCCAAATGCATTTACCACGGTAACTAAAAAATCAGAAGACCTGATGCCCTCAATGGTGAAGATTCCGTTTGATGGATTAGGGCTAACGACAAATTGAGTAAGACTTGTCTCATCAATTGCCGTTTCATCAATAGAACATGGATTGTCCAAAAGCGCAATAATACCTGGATCTTTACACTCATATCGAAATGCTTTTGGAGTACCTCCAGCATTGTATTGCCATACTACGTTTCCTAAAGAATCTGCTTCGTACATATAACCTGCCCCGCCTTGTCCGCCAGACATATTTACAAATACATTCCCATTGCTCATGCTGTTATGAGAAGATTGACCACTAGAGTAGCCTTCACATGAGTGTCTCCAAGTATAAGAGGACGGGCCATAAGCTTCTCCAGGAGGTAAATCATAATTAAAGCCATTTACAGGGGTCTGAATAGCATCTACAGTAGAAGCTGAGTTTCCTCCTCCATTGTTGTTGTAAAACTGTAGGAAACCTGAATTAGGTCTGCCGTCGTTTGTAATCCAACGAACATCATGTACAGCTGCAGCTATTTGCTGAGTACCAGGAGCGCCATAATTAGATGGATTTCCCCAACGGTATAATAAATCTCCTCCTTGGTTAGAATTCCCTCCAGCATGAGAGGCTGCTTCTAAGGTTGTAGTACTGTGGTCTATAATAAACACCTCGCTTGCATGTCTAGAAGAAAACGCGATTTGATTAAGTTCGGAATTAAAATTGATTCCATTTACGTGAAACCAGTCACCACTATTTGCTCCTGGGCCTGGGCCACCACCCATTTCAGGCAACATGTTAATATCAATTAGTTCTGGGTGCTCTGCTACAATACCAAAGTTGTCTTTACTAGAGTCGTGGTCTTGTATGAGATGATCCCATAGATGCCACTCCCAAACAATTTCGCCACCACCAGAGCCATTGTTTGCTACTTCAACAAAGTGTGTTGGCCATTTAGAACTCGATGCATCATCGTAACCTGCTTGTGTTAACTCTGTAGTAGATTTAACTTCCCAGGCAGTTAAGAGTACATTATCGTTTACAAGTGTGATGTCGTGATGCGATAAATGTGTAGCATCGGAATAAGTAAATTCCCATACAATAGAACCATCGGGAGCAATTTCTTGAATTCGTCCCCCTTCTGCTGCACCATTTAAAGTGTTGTTTGGATTGATTGCTCCACGAACAATGTTTCCATTATTTTTAAGTAGCACCGTATAGTTACATGGCAAATTACAAGCCCAAGAGTGAGCTATATCTCCCTCCTTATCAATAAGGTAAGCAGTGTTCTCGTTTTGTTGATTGTACAAGGCAAAACCATCAAATTCAGATTGAGCATGGGCAGTAACAGCAGTAAATGCTAAAAAAAGAAAGGCGAATTGTATTTTCATCAGAAAGGTTATTGGTTCATCAATTTATAAAGCCTTTAGACAATGTAAATTATAGGATTATTTCATAATTTACTAATTTTAAAATCTAATTACATTACAAAAGAGTTTGCTCTTATTAATGAACTAGTTAATCTATAAAACCGTATAATTTTGCTAAGGTAAAGCTTATAAATTAACAGTTTATAGTATTGTTATTTTTTAGTTTTGAAAACAAGTATCCAAAATAACACTATTAATTTTATCCCCTAAAAAAGCACTGGATTTAACTAAGCATTGAATATCTTTGAGAAAACACTGTGTAATGTTAACAAGCAAACAACAAAAAGTAAACGATATAAGGCAAACCCTAGAACGTCTGTATCCAGAAACACCAATCCCTCTTGATCACCAAGATTCTTATACACTTTTAATTGCCGTATTATTGTCTGCTCAATGTACAGATGCTAGGGTAAATACGGTTACTCCAATACTATTTGCAAAGGCCAATAATCCCTACGATATGGTTAAACTATCGGTAGATGAAATTAGAGCTATTATTAGACCTTGCGGATTATCGCCCAAAAAATCAAAAGCTATTTTCGATCTTTCAGCTATTTTAATTAACAAACACAAGGGTGCTGTTCCTCAAAGTTTTGAGTTTCTTGAAGAACTGCCAGGTGTAGGGCATAAGACAGCCTCTGTTGTAATGGCCCAATCCTTTGGAGTACCAGCATTTCCGGTTGATACGCATATACATAGATTGGCGTACCGATGGAAATTGACCAATGGGAAGAATGTAGAACAAACTGAAAAAGACTTAAAGCGTTTGTTTGCTAAGGAATTGTGGAATAAGCTACATTTACAAATCATTTTTTTTGGAAGAGAGTATTGTCCTGCAAGAGGCCATTCGCCATACACCTGTCCTATATGTAAAATATATGGACGTAAAACATTGTTTAAATGAAACAAATAAGCTTAATAATACTTGTATTGATGTTGTTTTCATGTTCTAAAATAAGTGAGGAACAACTAACAAAAAAATTAAATACCGAGATCGATAATTGGCACAAAGATGCAGCAGATGCAAATTTTGAGTCTTATTTTAACTTTATAGCTAAACAAGGTGTTTTCATAGGAACAGACAAAACAGAACGTTGGACTAAAAAAGAGTTTTCGGAATTTTCTAAACCCTATTTTGACAATGGAAAAGCTTGGAGTTTTACGCCTAAGGAGCGGACTATTAGATTGAATAAAGCGAACACTTTTGCTTGGTTTGACGAGGTTTTAGATACCTGGATGGGGGATTGTAGAAGCACTGGAGTTGTTCGTTATAACGGAACAGAATGGAAACTGGAACACTACCAACTCTCGGTAACTATTGATAATGACTTAATGCCCGAATTCCTAAACATTAGTAAAAAGTAGTGGAATGAATATACACAGCGTAAAAGTAGAAACAACTGCACATTATTATACTTTAGGTAAACTAAACAAAAACACCAAGGAAGTTTGGGTAGTATGCCATGGTTATGGACAATTGGCTAAGTTTTTTTTAAAAAAGTTTACATCAATAGAAAGAGATGATGTATGTATTATTGCTCCAGAAGGTTTTAACAAATTCTATTTAAAAGGCTTTTCTGGTCGTGTGGGGGCTAGTTGGATGACAAAAGAAAATAGAGACGATGAAATAATTGACCATTGTAATTTTATCGAACAAATTATAGATGAAGCCCTAAATAAAGCCTCTAAAAATTGCACGCTTAACGTGTTAGGGTTTTCTCAAGGCACCGCTACTGTAAGTAGATGGAGTTTAATAACAAAACATACAATCCATACATTCATTTTGTGGGCTGGTAAAATTGCTGACGATTTCAATTACAAAAAATACAAAACACAACACTCAAGAACAAGTAACTACATTGTTTTTGGAACAGCAGATGAGTTTTACACAGGCGAATTTGTAGAAAAATACAAATTAGAGGTAACAAATTTAAATGCTAAATGGCTGAGTTATGAAGGAGGTCATG
>CAWVTK010000045.1:0-14074 GCA_963933205.1 uncultured Flavobacteriales bacterium | reverse complement strand
CCATTACAATCGTATTTTCCAAGTTTATTTTGTATCGATCTGTAAAGTCGAGTAATCCAAAACTTACCCCAATTAATAATGTTTTTCTTTTTTGAGATTCTAATTTATTTAGGACGTCAAAAAGTAAGGCGTGCTCGTTTAAGTAAAAGCCGCTTTCTTTTTTCTGAGAAATACCAATAAGTTTTTCGCACATGTATATTAAAGAGGAGCCTTTTCTTTCCATATAAGAGGGAAGTAGTGCCAGAATAGTATACTCTTTTATAGAGCCGTAAAAATACTCAAAACCCTTAGTAAAACTTTCTTGGTACAGCTCTAAGTCATGTACAATATGTTTGCTTTGAACTCCTCCAGTACCGCTACTACTGTAGGTAACTAATCTATTGTTAGGCTCGCAAACTACCTCGTGGGTTTTAAAAAAAGCAATGGGTAAGTACGGAATTTCATTAACAGTTTTTATTTCGGACACTTTTATCTTTAAAAAGGAAAGGTATTTTTTATAGACAGGATTATGCTTTGCCTGAAAATAAAATATTTCTAAGCTTAATTTGTTAAAAGATTCTTCTGTGTGGTTGGTGAAAATTTTAGCCTTCCAATCCATTGTATTTATTTTTACTGTTTCGAGCTCAAGTCAACTAAATCAAAAATGAATTCTTAAATAACAAGATTACCATCTAGCAAAGAAAATGCACAATTAATAGACTCGCAATACTAAAAAATCGATGGTAAATTTACACAACCTTTTAAGCTAAAAAAACTCCAACGAATTTTTTAATTTAATAAAGATCAACCCATAAAATTAGCGCTATCAATTTGTGTTTAAAATAAAAATATATAAATCGTTTAATCCTGTGCTTTTTTTTTGGCAAGATATTTGCCGATGTTGTTTTTGAATTAACAAAAAATAGCATGAAAAAATTAAACCCCCTAGGTAAGTTTTTAGCTACAGTTCGTAGCTTAGCTTTACTCCTTATGTTAACTAGTACTTTAACTGCAAGCGCACAACAAAAAGTTGTGGGTGGAGTTGATGTAGATATTAAAGATTATCCATGGCAGATAGCATTAACCTCTAGCCCAACTGGTAGTGGTTTTTGTGGTGGTTCTATTATTGGAGACTCATGGGTTCTTACCGCGGCACACTGTGTAAATGGCGATAGTCCAAGTGGTTTATACATTAGAGCTGGAGCTTCTGCTTCTTTTGCTTCAGGTGGAGATTCCTATTCAGTAAATCAAATCATCGTTCATCCAGATTATTCTGGAAACTCCTTTGATTTTGCTCTAGTTGAAATTAACGGTGAGTTTGCTTACAACTCAAATGTTCAAAAAATAGACCTTATAGATGCAAACGAAATTGCTGCCGGTGTTCAAGCTGGTGGTGTAATGGCAACCATTACAGGTTGGGGTACAACCTCATCTGGCGGTTCGCTAGCTTCTGTATTACAGATGGTAGAAGCACCTATTGTTGAAAATGACGTTGCTTGTGGTTCGGCTTCAGATTCTAATGGAAATGCAGGGCAATATCCTTGTACATCTTTAGACGAGTCGATGATTTGCGCAGGAGACCTTATTAATGGTGGAGAAGATGCATGTCAGGGAGATTCTGGCGGACCCTTAGTGGTTAGAAGTGCAGACAACTCAAAATGGCTACTTATAGGTGCTACTAGTTGGGGTTATGGATGTGCAGATGTAATATATCCTGGTGTTTGGTCTAAAGTATCTTATGTTTTAGATTGGATTGATGCCAATGCAGAAACAAATTCTGACAATGGCTGTATGGACGCTAATGCATGTAATTACGATCCTGAAGCTATTTACGACAACGGATCTTGTGCCGAAATAGATGAGTGTGGAGATTGTGGTGGTACTGGCCCAGCTGCTGGTTACGACTGTGATGGAAACTGTACCACTGGAGAAACTTTAGTAGTGACTTTAACCGACTCTTGGGGAGACGGTTGGAACGGAGCGAGTATAACTATAAACGGAATATCAACAACACTCTCAAGTGGAAGTGAATCTGTTGAAACCTTATGTTACGATTCTACCGAAGGATGTGTAAATGTATCGTGTAGTGAAGGTTCTTACCCGGAAGAAGTATCTTGGTCTATTGCAGAAACAGATGGTACTGTATTGTTATTTGGTGGTGCTCCATTCGATGGCGCATTTGGTGGTGAAGGTTGTGGTCCCGTATATGGATGTATGGATTCTTTAGCATTAAACTTTAATCCAGAAGCTACTTCATCAGACAATTCTTGTGCTTACCCAGTGTATGGATGTATGGATTCATTAGCTCTTAACTATAACGAACTAGCTGTCGAAAACGATGGTTCTTGTACCTACCCTATAGACTGTAGTGATGCTACTGCCTACACTTTAATGATGTATGATTCTTATGGAGATGGATGGAACGGAAATGTATTTTCGGTAACTTCAAACGATCAAGAAGTATTCTCCTCAACAATAGATGGTGATGCAACCGAAGGTACTGCAAATTTTTGTTTAAACGACGGATGTTATTTGATTACCCTTGATGGTGGATCTTATCAATATGAAATTTCTTGGAGTTTAGTTTCAGAAAATGGTGAATTAATCCTTTCAGGATCAGCTCCAGCTGAAGAATCATTAGCCGTAAACTTTGATGGAACATGCGGCCCTATATACGGCTGTATGGATACTTTAGCACTTAATTACAACGAATTAGCTGTCGAAGAAGATGGCTCTTGTAACTACCCTATCGATTGTTCTGGTTTAACTCCAGTGGTAATTGAAGTGGGTGGCGGATCATGGGCCGATGAGGTTTCTTGGTCTTTAAATGACTTTACTGGTGTAGCGGGTTCTACGCAAGCATGTTTAGAAGACGGTTGCCAGTTATTTAATTTGTACGACTCTTTTGGAGACGGATGGAGTGGAAATACAGTAACGATACTTTCTGGTAATGATGTGCTTCTTACAGGGACACTAGAAACTGGATCAGAGACTGTATTGAGTTTTGCACTAAACTTCGATGGAGAATGCGGCCCTGTTTACGGCTGTATGGATTCTTTAGCTTTAAACTATGATGCTACAGCAACATCAAATGACAACTCTTGTACGTATCCTGTTTCTGGTTGTATGGATTATACAGCTACAAATTACAACGCGGATGCTGTAGAAGACGATGGCTCTTGTGTTTACCCTATTGATTGTGATGGCTTAACTGCTATTGTAATTGAAGTAGGTGGTGGTTTTTACGACTACGAAATTTCATGGGAATTAAACGGTTTAGAAGGTGAAACAGGTTCAACAGAATATTGTTTAGAAGCTGGATGTTATTCGTTTATTATGCTAGATTCTTGGGGTGACGGTTGGAATGGTGCTACAGCATCAATTACTACTGCTACCGGCGAATTGTTATTTTCAGGAACTTTAGAAGCTGGATCTTCGGAGTCTATGTTATTCTCGTTTAACGCAGACTGTGGATTTATAAGTGGTTGTATGGATTCTTCAGCGCTTAACTATAATGCAGATGCAACAATGGAAGACGGTTCTTGTACCTACGATTCTTCTTGCGATTCTTATACCGTAATTATGCAAATGGACGACTCCTATGGAGACGGTTGGGACAACGCAGCATATGAAATTTCATCTTACGGAGCAGTAGTTGCAACAGGTACACTTCTAAACGGAGCATCTGCTACAGACGATTTATGCTTAGATGCAGCTTGTTATACCATTTCTGTTTCAGAAGGTCTCTATCCAACAGAAGTATCCTGGACACTTACCTTGGTTTACGATGACATCATGGAAGTGCTCGCATCAGGAACAACCGGAACTGTAGACTTTGGCTTAAATAGTGAAGATTGTACAGACGAACAAGTATACGGATGTACAGACATGGATGCAACTAACTACAATGGTCTTGCTACTGCCGATGATGGTTCTTGTGACTACCAAACAGAATGTATTGGATACATTGCTACACTTAATGTTAGTTCTGCTTCTTTCGGACAAGAACACAGTTGGGTAATTACAGATGCAAATGGTAGTGAGGTATACGCTGGTGGCCAATATGCAGACAATACAGAAAATAGCACAGAGCTTTGTTTAGAAAACGACGCTTCTTATTCAATTACCTTAACCGATTTTTATGGAGACGGTTGGAATGGTGGAACATTCGCTATATTTAATTCTGAATGTAATTTAGCAGAAGGTGGTTTAGCAGAAGGTCAACAAATAGTGTATGAATTTACAAGCGCTTGTGGCGACGACAACACCGGTACAGATGTGCCATGGGAAATACTCGTAACAGGTTCTAACCATACAGTGGTTATTCCTGAAGATGCAACCTTCGAATTAGATGGAATAGCTATTGAACAAGGCGATGCTCTTGGTGTATTCTATACAGATGATAACGGAACATTACAATGTGGTGGATTCGTTACTTGGATTGGATCTACAAATTCTATTGCAGCACAAGGAGACGATACAACCACCGACGAAATTGATGGATTCGCTTCTGGATCATCTTTTGTTTGGATGGTATGGGATACTTCCGAAGGTGTTGCTTATACAGCTAACGCTACTTATTCTTCAGCTATGCCGAATCAAGGAATGTATACCACAAATGGTATTTCTGCACTAGCATCCTTAACAGCTGTAGCTTCCGTTTCAGATCAAACAATGGACATGCCATTTGGTTGGTCAATTTTCTCTACCTATTTATCATTCGAGTCTATGGACTTAGCTACATTACTTAGCTCTATTTTCGATCAAATCATTATTTGTAAAAATAATGCCGGTGATGCTTATTTGCCAGAATGGGGCTTTAATGGTATTGGTGATGTAGAAGTTGGTCAGGGTTACCAAATTAAACTACTCAACGATATTAATATTACCGCAGAAGGTGATTACATGGCTCCAGAAGACAATCCTATCGACCTAACGGCTGGATGGAATATGATTGGTTACTTAAGACTTGAACCAGCAGATGCTGCAGCAGTATTGTTTGATATTAATGCTACCAACAACTTGGTAATAGCTAAAGACTTTAATGGTCAAGCTTACCTACCAGAATGGGACTTTAACGGTATCGGTGATTTAGTTTCAGGTCAAGGGTACCAACTGAAACTTAACAACGAGGATGTTCTTACGTATCTTTCTAATGAGGACTCTTACAGATCATCTTCAATAGCGGTAACAAATAACGCTACAACTCATTTCGAAAAAGTAACACTTACAGACAATAACATGACAGTTGTTATCGAAGATGCTTCTTGGGATGTAATGCCAGAGGATGGTGCAGAAATAGCTGCTTATGATGCCAATGGAAACTTAGTTGGTTCTGCAAAGTACACAAGTCCAGTAACTGTTTTAACTCTTTGGGGTGATGATGCTTTAACAACAAGCAAAGATGGTCTGGAAACCCTAGAAGTAAGTTCGTTTAAAGTGTGGTCTAACAACCAAACAACTTCGTTCGAAATTACTGAATGGTCTGAAGGTTCATCCTCTTATACTGCAAACGCTGTAAATGTTGCTTCAAATATTACTAGCATTAGCGCTAATTCTACTCCACTTTCTAGCGAAAGAGTAGTATTAAAAGTAATCAATGTATTAGGACAAGAAGTAACCGTTCAGGATGCATTTAAAGGAGAAATACTTTTCAATATTTACACGGATGGTACTGTTGAGAAAATAGTGAAATAATTCTAAGATTATTTAATTAAAAAAAGAGGCTTCATTTATGAAGCCTCTTTTTTTATAACTTATTTTTGCATAAATTTTAAACGCCCCCAGAAATGAAAATCAAAGTTTTCACCAGTTCAATCAATACATTATCATTTAGCTTATTGTGCTTCTTAATATCTTTTTCAGCGCATTCTCAGACCAAAATTATAGGTGGAGCAGATGTAGAAATTAGTGAATATCCATGGCAAGTAGCTGTTTCGTATGAAGGGCCAGATTTTGGTAGTTTGTGCGGTGGCTCAATTATAGGTGACTCCTGGGTTTTAACTGCAGCTCATTGTGTAGATGGAGAAGGTGGCCCCAGTACATATACCATAAATGCGGGTTCTTCTGATAACTTTTCTTATGCTGGAGAAACCTACAATGTAGTTCAAATTATCTCGCATCCTAATTACGACGATCAATGGCTGCATAATGATATTGCATTAATACAAATAGAAGGAACGTTTAACTTTTCAGATAATATAGCTTCCATAGATTTAATTTCTCAAGCAGATATAGATTTGGGTCTACAAAATCCAGGAGTCATGTCTACATCCACAGGTTGGGGAGGTTCTACTTCTGTGTATTTTAACGATACTATTGCGGCTACTCAGTTACAGATGATAGAGATTCCTATCGTGTCAAACGAAGTTGCCTGGGGACAAGCTACAGATCCAAATGGATTCTCTGGAGACATTAGCCCTCTTTATGGATTAGAGTTGGAATTGAATAACGACGGAGTTATCTACGCAGGCGATCTTGAAAATGGTGGTATGTCTGTTAATTCTGGCGATTCCGGAGGGCCATTGGTTGTATCAAATGCCGACAATTCGGGAAGCTTACTTATAGGAATTGCTTCGGGTGTTTATCCACCAGCTGGAATGCCTCAATACCCAGCTTCATACACAGCAGTTGCTCAGCATTTAGAATGGATTTTTAATTTAGCAGATGTAAATTCTGACTATGGTTGCATGGATCAAACAGCCTGTAATTACGACGCAGAAGTACTCTACGATCACGGATTTTGTTATACAACCAATGAATGTGGGAATTGTGAACCAGAACCACTTCACGGTTTCGATTGTTACGGTGAATGTATTTCTGGAGAAAAAATTCATGTTGAAGTAGAAGATATTGTATCCGCTTATCCTGCACAATGGCAATTAGGAAATTATGAAGGTATTAGAGGATCTTACGATGTTTGTTTAGAGGACGGTTGTCATACCTTTTACATAATAAAAGACGGAGCAGGCCCATGGTTGGGGTATAATTATACAATCTCTCAAGCAGATATTGTTTTGGCGGAAATGTACCTTGATGAAGGTCAAGGTGCCAGCTTACTAATTAATGTAAATGCAGAATGCACACCTATTTACGGCTGCTACGATACCTTAGCTCTAAATTTCGATCCTATTGTAAACTCATATGATGGATCTTGTATTTATCCTAATCAAGGATGCACAGATCCAATAGCCTATAATTTCGATAGCGAAGCAATACTCAATGATGCTTCCTGTTTTTATGCGTCTGATTGTGAAGGTGCCACAATGTTATCAGTAAATGTAAATGAAGCTTATTCTGAATATCTTACCGAATCAATTTCTTGGGAATTCCAAGGTTTTGATGGAGTTGCTGGTCAAGAAGAGTTAATTTGTGTTCAACCAGGATGTCATACTTTTACCATGTCAACCTTTACTGGCCCTGGCTGGCTGGGAGATGTAACTGCTACAATAACGAATATGAGTGGCGAACAATTGTTGTATGCTACTTTAGACTCTGGCTTTGAAGGATCTATTGATGTTAATGTAGATTCAAACTGTGGTTATATATATGGATGTACAAACCCTATAGCCTTTAATTATGCTCCAAACGCAAATCAAGACGATGGTTTTTGCCATCTTCCAATTATCGACTGTGGAGATTCTACAGCTGTGTTTATGGAATTTACAGGAGGCGATTACAATTACTTAATCTCTTGGGAAATGAATGGCCTAGTTGGAAACTCATACCCATTTGATCTACAACAAGGTCAATTTTGTTTGGACAACGGCTGCTATATTTACAATATGTACAGCGATTCTTCTCAAGCCCCTTTCTTTCTCGATCCGACTCAGCTTGGTTGGGGTGGGTCAGAGGTTACGATCTCTGCTAGTGGAGGCCAAGTACTTGGCTCAGGGACTTTGGTGAACACCAATTCTGGGGCTTTAACTTTTTCTTTAAATCAGGATAATTGTCAATTTATTTATGGTTGTACCGACACATTAGCGCTTAATTATAATGAGCTTGCCAACGCTCTAGATGCTTCTTGTATTCATCCTGTTTTGGGTTGTACAGATTCCTTAGTGGTTAACTTTTCTTCTTTAGCAAATATTGACGACGGTTCTTGCAGCAAAGTAAATTGTGAAGGCTTGAGTATTTTAAACGTAGAGGTAACTGGGAATTATATTGACGATGTCGTTTGGACTATGGATGATTTTACAGGCGAGGCTGGAAACACCCCCGTTTGTTTAGTAGACGGTTGCCATGCATTTATAATGAATAATTTTGACGAAAATGGTGTTGGAACATCGGAATGGTTTGATGCTGTAATTATTATTACCAACTCAGAAGATGAAGTTTTATTTTCAGAATCTATGGATGAAAGTGGACCTGAACTGATCAATTTTTCTTTAAACACATCGGAGCTGTGTAACGCTGGTTGTACCAATCCTTTAGCGTTTAATTATGAGGCTGCAGCTAATGCAGATGATGGTTCTTGTATTCTTCCTACCCTATGCGAAGAAGGAACTTCATATGTACTTCATATGTACGATTCTTGGCCTTATGGTACTCATATAAACGAAGTTTCTGTTTCTCAGTCAAACGAAGATGGTTTTACCTTTTTATTTGCAGGAGAATCAGCAGAATACAGCGAGTCATTTTGTTTAAACGATGGCTGCCATATCATTTCTGTAGAGGGTGGTTGGCCAAATGAGATAAGTTGGGAGTTACTAGACGCCAATCAGTCCATCGTTCTTTCGGGAACTGGAAACGAAGCTATGATGTTCGCCCTTAATTACGATGGCGAATGCGGTCCAGATTATGGTTGTACAGATTCCTCAGCACTTAATTACGACAGTGAGGCAAATGCTTCAGACGGAAGCTGTATCTATACTGTTTCAGGTTGTATGGATCTAGATGCTACTAACTATAATCCTGAAGCAGTGGAGTCAGACGGTTCATGTCTTTATCCTATAGATTGTTTAGGCTCAAACTTAATTACCATCGAGGTAAGTAATGGATCGTACCCATCTGAGGTTTCTTGGACAATTAACGAATACTCTGGCTCGGTTGGTTTCTCTCAAATATGTTTGACCGACGGCTGTCATAGTTTTGTTATGATAGATTCTTACGGCGATGGCTGGAATGGATCCGAAGTAACCATTAGCAACTCAGACAATGTAACGCTAGTTTCAGGAACGCTTGATGATGGGCTACAAGGCTCTTTAGATGTATGTATAGCTTTTAGTGGAGATGTAGTAGGTTGCACAGATAGTTTGGCTAATAATTACAACAGTGCGGCAACTCTGGATGATGCATCATGTGTATACCCTGTAATGGGTTGTACAGTTACAGACGCTTTAAATTTCAATCCTTTAGCTACCCAAGATGATGATTCTTGCGAATACACCTTACTTATTACAAGTCAGCTGATTGAATTTCCTTCAGGATGGTCCTTGTTTTCTACTTATATAGAATCAAACACACCAAACCTTATTGATGCTTTAAGTGAATTGGATGCTGATTTGATTATTGTAAAAAACAATTCAGGAAATGCCTATTTACCAGAATTCAACTTTAATAACATTGGCGATTTACAAGCTGGAGAAGGTTACTATCTCAAGCTAACTAATGCGAACAACGCTACAATTAATGGTACTTACGTAACGCCACAAGAAAATACGATTTCTCTTGGTCAGGGTTGGAATTTACTTGGATATCTTAGAGTAGAGCCTGCAGACATAGCAACTGTTTTATTCGATATGACTGCCTCAGAGAACCTGGTAATTGCTAAAGATTACAACGGTAATGTATATTTACCTGAGTTCAGTTTTAACAATATTGGAGACATGCAGCCAGGTCAAGCATATCAACTAAAACTTAACAATAGCGATGTTCTAACTTATCTTTCTAACGAGGATTCTTATAGGCTTTCTTTCACAGAAGTTTCAAACAACACCCCTTATTACTTAGAGAGAGTAGCGCAGACAGACAACAACATGACACTTGTTATCCAAGATAATTCTTGGGATATACTTCCCGAAGAAGGAGCAGAGATAGCTGCCTACAACAAGCAAGGCGTTTTGGTTGGTTCTGCAAAGTATACGAGCCCGATGTCTGTGTTAACCCTTTGGGGTGATGATGCACTAACAGAAGTTAAGGATGGATTGGAATCTGATGAGCTGAGTTTGTTTAAAGTATGTTCAAACAAGCAATGCACTTCATTCGAAATTGCAAAGTGGTATCAAGGTTCTTCCTCTTATACTGCTAATGCTATAAATATAGCTGCAAGTATTACAAGTACTAACTCGAGTATTTCGACCATTTCTAGCGAAAGAGTGTTGCTTAAAGTACTAAACGTATTAGGACAAGTGGTTACAGTAAAGGACGCTTTTAAAGGAGAAGTTCTCTTTCATATTTTCAACGATGGCACTGTAAAGGTAGTTGTTCAATAATTACGATTCAGTATCTAAAAAAAGGGCTCTTTTTATTAGAGCCCTTTTTTTATGAGCAATCCTTTAATACTTGTAAACCTTACTTAAGCAAAGAGAATGTCTTTTTTGCGGGAAATTTGGTCTATTTTATTTAAATTGTAACCTTAAATAAATACCCCCCTAACGATGAGAAATTTTGCAGTCACTATTTTAGTTCTTTTTTTAGCATGTGGTTCCTCATTTTCCATTCCTTTTATACCGATTCAAACAGCTGATGAAGTATTGGGTTGCATAGATGTTAATGCACTAAACTACAATCCAGATGCAACAGTTCAGGCCGAGGATGAATGGGGTAATATAGTATGCACATACACATCTTGTGAAGATGTTCCTTTTGATGGATGCAATTATTCCGAAGCCTTTGCACCTTGGAATGAGTTTTTTACAGCCACAGATTGCATCAACTATGGAGGCACCCCCTGCGAAGTGATCTCCACCTGCGACACTTGTGCTTATAATGAGGTATGTATCGCAGGGCTATGCGAACCAATCATTCCCATAAACACAAGCTTGTCTAGGGTCTACATTAATACAGAAAATCAAGACTCCATTAACTCAACCGATAATTATGTGCTGGGAACTGTTACAGTAGAAGGAGGTCAGAGCCTTAAAAGTGATTCGCTAATTTCAAATTTAGATTCGCTTACAATGAAAATTAGAGGGCGAGGAAATTCTACATGGGCACTGCATCCTAAAAAGCCATTTCAATTGAAACTTGACGACAAAGCTGAGTTTTTAGACATGCCAAATGATAAAAAGTGGATTTTCTTAGCCGAGCACTCCGACAAAACAATGTTGCGAAATACCATTGCTTTTGAAATGGGATCTAATAGTTCCTTAGATTGGAGTCCAAAAGGAGAATTTGCCGAAGTCTATATCAACGGACTCTACAACGGCACTTATAATATTACTCAAAAAGTAGAAGAAAAAACAAATCGTGTAAATATAGGTGATCAGGGATTCTTAATCGAAATCGATCAGTTAGAAAGACTTGACGATGATGATCATTATGTATCCTCAAATCAATTTCCTGTACTCAATATAAAGGCTCCAGATATAAACGACATTATTGAGGATTTTGGTATAGCTGCTGCCGACAGTGCCACAACAAAAATAAGTGCCTTTATTAATGAGTTTGAAAACGCTCTTTTTTCCAATGCTTTTACAGATTCAATTAATGGGTACTCAAAATACATTGATGTAGAAAGTTTTATTGATTGGTTTCTTATTAGCGAAATTGCCAAAAACGTCGATTCTAAATCTTTTTCAAGCATCTATTTTAATGTAATCTTAGACGCCGAGTCTAACGGTAAAATTAAAATGGGTCCGCTCTGGGATTTTGACATTTCATTTGGTAATAACGATTATTCGGATTGTCAATTCCACGAAGGTTGGTGGGTAAAAAACAATCCGTGGATTGCACGTTTGATTCAAGATCCAGTATTTTTAAATCAAGTAAGGGCCAGATTCGACGATCACTTCTATGCAAGAAAAGATACTATTCTTAATAAAATTTCAGGCTACGCTAACACACTAATGCCTTCCGCTATAGAAAACAACAATCTCTGGACTCCTTATTTAGGAGCCTATGTTTGGCCCAATCCATTTGAAGGAGATGTGTCTACCGGAAATACAGGTGCAGATGGGTATACAGATGCTGTTAATTACATGAGTAACTGGTACAGTCAACGTATGGAATGGCTAAATGACAATCTATCCGAACAAATGGATATACCAGGTTGTTTGGATGCGAATGCCAACAACTACAACTCAGTGGCAACTTTTCAGGAACAAGACCAATGGAATAACTTAGTATGTACTTACACATCCTGTAACGATGTGCCATCTAGCGGATGTATGTATGAAAACGCATTTGCGCCATGGAACGATTCCTTTTCTGCAGTTGACTGTGCTAATTATGGCGGTTTGCCTTGTGAACTAGGAACCGAAGTTATTATTACTGCACAGCAACTCAATTTAACTGAAGGTTGGTCTATCTTTTCTACCTATATGCTCGCCACAAATATGAGTATGGATGTAGTTTTAGAATCAATTGTAGAGAAGGTGGTTATTGTAAAGGATTATACAGGCTCAGCCTACCTCCCAGCTTACAACTTTAATCTTATTGGTGATTTAACCCCTGGAGACGCTTACTTTATTAAGCTAGACGAAGAGGTTAGCCTTAGTATTGATGGTACATATTTAGCACCAGAAGAAACGCCAATTTCATTAAACGAAGGCTGGAGTTTACTCGGCTACCTTAGACTCGAACCTGCAGATGCTGCCTCAGTTTTGTCTGAGTTAAACTCTGAGAGCGATTTGGTAATTGTAAAAGATTATTTTGGAAATGCTTACCTGCCCGAATGGGAGTTTAATAATATTGGAAACTTACAACCGGGACTAGGCTATCACATCAAGCTTAACAATTCTGGAGTTCTTACCTACCTCTCCAACGAAGATTCTTACAGAACCACCCCTATAATACCTAGTAACAACCGTGCATCCAGATTTGCAAAAACACCTATTACAGACAACAACATGACTTTAATAATTGATGATGCTTGTTGGGATGAGCTACCGCATGAAGATGCCGAAATAGCGGCTTACGATTCTAAGGGTACTCTAGTTGGTTCTGCAAAGTACACCAGCCCCGTAACGGTCCTTACCCTCTGGGGAGATGATGCAAGTACCCTTGCCAAAGATGGCTTAACAACTACCGAGACAAGTTCTTATAAACTTAGGTCTAACAACCAAATTAAAAGCCTCGCAGTAGTAGAGTGGTATAGTGGCTCTTCAGAATACAGTGTAAACTCAATAAACGTAGTTTCTAAAATAGCAACCAATATACTTTCGGATGCTGTCTCGACAAAAAGAGCATTAGTCAAAGTAATAAACGTACTTGGCCAAGAAGTAACCGCAAACAAACCAACGAAAGGAAACATTCTTTTTAAGATATTTAACGATGGTACCGTAGAGAAAGTTTTGAAATAGACTCATTCCTACAAAACAAAAAAAGGAGCCTCACTTATGAGGCTCCTTTTTTTTGATTAAATATTGCAACTTACTAAGTTGTATACTAGTATGCAACTTATTTGTATTCACAGTCAGCTTTGTGATTTAGCACATGTAATTAATATTATATGAAAATTATTTATAATAAATATAAATGTAGTTATATAATTTACTACATTTGACGAGTTCAATTTTTACTTGATTATTAATAAAATGTTTGAAACTATGAAAATTTCATCAAAATATGGGAAAATAGTTCCTGTTGCTTTCGGTCTAACCTTACTGCTATTTTTTACGCCAACTTTCCTTGCAAATGCTAGCCAAGGAAATTCTGTAGGATCATTAGTAGTTCATAATTCAGCAAACGCGAAATCGTTGCTAATTGGAGCAACCTCATGGGGTAATGATTATGTCGATGTAAACTCCCCTGGAGTTTGGTCTAAAGTGTCGAATTTTTCAGATTGGATTGATTTTAATTTAGATGTTTCCCTTTCTGGCTGTACAGACTCTATGTATTTAGAATATGATCCTGCTGCAGACTTAGCTGACGACGAAGCTTGTGTTACTTTAATAGAAGAAGGTTGTATGGATGCTACTGCATCAAATTACAA
>CAWVTK010000044.1:0-14177 GCA_963933205.1 uncultured Flavobacteriales bacterium | reverse complement strand
CTAATTCATCAATTTATAGTGTAAATTTGTTGTTCATCTAAATTAGTAATTATGAAAAATGTACTTCTTGGTTTTTTAGTACTCACAACTTTGTTTTTATCTTGTAAAAAAGACGAAAAAACCAAGTCAAGTCCAACTCCTATTGGTACTTGGCAGGTTGTTCAATCTCAAACAACACACGAGTTGGGTCATTACGGACCTTACGATCCTCCAGTTAGGGAAATCGATTCTAGAGAAACCCTTACTATAGATCATCAAAGTGACTTTACTATCATTGACGTTTCTACGAGTTCTCTAACTTGGACAGAATTCGATACTGCACCTGTTATACATACTTGGACTCAAACAGACGACCTATTTTCTTTAACCACAAGCGATACGACTTTAGTTTACCGTATAATTGAGTTAACAGACGAGACCTTTGAGTTCTTTATCAAAGATTTTAGAACGTACGATGATTCTACTGTTAATGTTGCTTATGAGGAGTTTGAGTATACTTATCTACTGGAAAAATTATAAAGGGTTTTCCCTACAAAAAAGGCTTCCATTTCATATTGGAAGCCTTTTTTGTTTATTCTTTAAAAAGAGTGTTTTGTGTAAATTCGTAATCGGTCAAGGATTGTAAAAACGCTATTAAATTAGCTCTTTCTTCCGCCGTTAAGTTAAACCCTTTTACTAAATTACTTTGGTTAAAATGGTTTGAGCCACCACTTTCATAGTGATCCACCACATGTTCTAAAGTGCTTAAGGAACCATCGTGCATGTAGGGTGAGGTAAGTTCTACATTTCTTAACGAAGGCACTTTAAAACGTCCAATATCTTCTTGCAATCGTGTTAAAACATATCTGCCAGAATCAGGGTACTGCTCATACAAACCATTGTTTTCCATTTCTTGGTTTGTAAACAAAAAAGTACCGTGACAACTAGAACAGGCCAAAGAGTCGCTAAAAAACAAATCTCTTCCATTTTGTTCTGATGCCGATAAAATGTTTGAATCGTACCTTGAATTTCCGCTCAATAAAGTCCTTTCGAAAGAGGCGATAGCTCTGGTTATAACAAAAGCATCGGGCATTCGGTTGTAGGCTTCTAAACTCTGCTTTACATAACTCGAGTCTGATTGCATTCTTTCTGCCACTGCTACAATGTTAAAATCCATTTCGTTATGTTCTTGAATTGGAACTAAAACTTGCATCTCTAAATTAGGAACACCACCTTCTCTAAGCAGGACGTCGGCATAAGCTACGTTGGCTAAACTCATAGTGTTTCTCTTCCCTAATCGCTCTTCAACACCCGGACTTATACTCCTATTATCTGCAAAAGCATATTCCTGAAAATGACAGGAATTACAAGAAATAGTGCTGTCTTTCGATAAAATTGGATCGTAAAATAGGCGTTTACCTAAAGCAATTCTTTCTAAAGAAAGTGCATTGTCATTAGGCACACTAATTTCTGGAAATCCTTTTGGGACTGTAAGTTTGAAGGAATTATTTATTGGCTTATCTACCTCACATGAGTACAAAAACAGTACTGCAACTACACCAATAAGTAGCTTCATTTTAGTGCTTTAGAAGTTTGTAGGTTTCTACTTCTGCTCCATTATCTAACCTAAAAATATACATGCCTTGGTTTAAATCCTGGGTGTAAATTGTGTTAGATCCTTTTTCTAAATTTTGATCAGAAATTAAGGTTCCTAATAAGCTGTATATTTTTAGTTTTGTAGCTTTTTCTAGATCTATTTGCAAACTGTTTTTAAAGGGATTTGGGCTTAAAGATCCAATTAAAGTAGTTTCATCTAAATTTAAATTCACTGTATTTGTAAATACATTATTGTTCGGAAAGTTATTCATTAATGCAACTATTTGTTCTTGTTGGCCATGAAATACACCCGCATCAGATGCATTTATATTCTGCAGCATTTTGTCGTAGTTTACATCTAAGTAAATTTTAATTTCACTGTCTGTTTCTACTGTGCTTATGTTTTGATTTATAGCAGTGTACAAAACATCTCCAATTGCATGGTACTGTAAAACAGCTTCAAAAATGGAGTCAGAGTCCTCATCTACCATTGCTTCTAGAGCGATAAAATTATAGCCAGAAACCCAACCCCAATGCATATTTGGGCTTTTAGGCGCTAAGGGGTGGTTAGCGCTCCATAGAGATGGATCCTGGTGATTTATTTCTGACGGAACACCAATATGAAAAACAAGATTTGATAGATCTGAAATTTCATATGCTCCAAGTTGAAAGGAATTTAGTTTTGTATTTACAAGAATTTGCTTGCCTGGATAGATTATAGTAGAATCTTCTGCGGTAATGAATTCACCGCTAAATTCTATAACATCTCCAGTATTAGACTCTAAAGTGTTTAGTGTAAGGTAGTACTCTAGCCTACTAATATTTAGCTTAATAGTGTCTTCAAGGTAGTATTCGTTGTCTAGATCAAATACCTCCCCATTGTAATAATGGTTTAAATTTAAGGTGATCTCTTTTTGCTGTGAAAAACTATTTGTTGAGAATAAAAATAGGCTGCTTAAAAAAATGTAAATTGGTTTCATTTTGATTTAATTTTTTATAAAAGTAGTAAAAAAAACTTATCTACGCTCTAGTATTTTTGCTGGGTTTTTGTAAAACCAAATAAGACAATAGATACTTGCTATGGCACTAATAATACCCATGCACATAAACGCTTTTTCTAAACTGTGCTTGTCTGCTACCCATCCAATAAATGGAGCTATAATAGCAAAACTGATGCGTATGATGAAACTTCGGATACTTAAAACAGTGGCTCTTACATTCGAAACCGTGTTTATATTTATATAATTTCTTAATAAAGCAGTAGCGTATCCGCGATTAGCGTAAAACACAAATAAAATAATCAGCGAGTAATAACTTAGGTTACTGCCCATAAATAAATAGGTGCTTACGGTAATAATTCCAACGATTAGTAGGCTTGTAAACGAGGATATTTTTTTTTCTAATTGATGACTTGTAAAGGCAAATATTCCTACAATTACATTCAATAAAGCCCAAATAAATCCGTAGTTCTTCATACTTACACCTATTTCCTTTAAAAAGGGCTGAGCCAACCAAGCCATCATTAATGTGCTAACGCCTATAACCGACGAGTACAGTATATGAGTTCTCAATACCTTCGATTCAATTAATGAAAAATGAACTACGCGTGCAATTGATTTCCAAGAGCTTTTTAAACGCTCTGTTTGAACACTAGGTTCACTTAACGTAAATACAAAAGGCATTGCAATTAGCGCAACCATAACTTGAGCATAAGCGGGATATCTAAATGAGATAGAAGCCAAAAACCCTCCTAAAATACCTGCAGCTGCTTCAGAGAAGTTACCAATGGAAATACTTCGTCCCTCGTACTTCAAGAATCGATCTTCTGCTTTCGCTTCCAAAAGACTATCGTACATGAGTGCCGTGTCTGCTCCAGAAATAAAACTATTGCCTAAACCTAAAAACACCTCAGCTACCAGAAACCACCAAAAATTATAGGATATAGAAAATAAACAAAAGCCCAAAAAGGCTAATAAACAGCCTAATATCAGTGTTTTCTTTCGGCCTAATATATCTGCGGCATATCCCGAGGGAATCTCCATTACTGCTACCGAAAAAGAATAGGTGGCTGTAAGAATCATAATGTCTTGTAAATTCAATCCATTGTCTTGAAAGAACAGAACAATTACGGGCATAACAACCATAAACCAAAGGGAACCTTTAATGATAAAAAGTTTCCAGATATTGGGGTGCGGTAATTTCATCATTTTCTTGGATGGTGGGCTATTATTTCTTCTCGAATAAATTGTCGGTCTACGTGAAGGTATATTTCGGTGGTACTTATGCTTTCGTGTCCTAAAAGACTTTGTATTGCTCTTAGGTCTGCTCCGCCATCCAATAAATGACTCGCAAAGGAATGCCTAAAAGTATGTGGACTTATGTTTTTTGTGATTCCTGCTTTGGTAGCATGTTTCTTTACAATGTTAAAAATCATTACTCTAGAAAGTTGTTTGCCTCGATTGTTTAAAAACACAAAATCCTCGTGTCCGCTGCATATTACCTGATGTGAACGCACTAATTTCAAGTAGTTTACCAGGTAAGTACTAAGTGTTTTATTAAGCGGTACTAGTCGTTCTTTAGAGCCTTTACCAATAACAATTAAAAAACCGTCCTCTAAAAATAGGCGAGAACATCGAAGGTTAACCAATTCAGAAACTCTTAGTCCGCAAGAGTAAAGAGTCTCTAGTATAGTTCTATTGCGTTCCCCAAAATTTCCCGATAAGTCTACAGATTGTATAATACGATCAATTGCTTGTTTACTAAGTGTTTCAGGTAGTTTTCTTTCTATAGAGGGATTGTCTATTTTCTTAAAAGGATTTAAGCTGATGCACTCCTCAATTTCAAGGTAATTGTAAAAGGACTTTAAGCTGGATAGAATTCTTGCTTGCGACTTTGCAGAAGTATTTTGCTCATGTAGATTTAGTATAAATTCACGAATGTTTTCAGAATCTAGCCTAGTACAGTCAGATATTTCTAGAGAAAGAGTGCAAAAATCCGCTAGCTTTGTTAAGTCGCTTAAGTATGCTGCAACAGAATTTTTTGCTAAGACCTTCTCTAAAACGAGGTAATTACGATATTCTTCTAAAGCTCTTTTCCAGTTCATTTGTTATCTTAGCCAACTAAAGGCAAATATATGAAAGTGATTATCATCAACGGTCCTAACTTAAATCTTTTAGGTAAAAGAGAACCATTAATATACGGAACTCAGACTTTTGAAGATTACTTAATTACTTTAAAAAACAAGTATCCTTCCTTAGAGATGGATTATTTTCAAAGTAATATTGAAGGCGTATTGATTGATAAGATTCAGGAAGTAGGTTTTTCCTACCAGAGCATTCTCTTAAATGCCGGCGGTTACACGCATACATCAGTTGCCATTGCAGATGCTATTGCAGCCATTAGCACTCCTTGTATCGAGGTGCATATTTCTCAGCCATCGGCTAGAGAAAATTATAGACATAAGTCTTTAATTGCGGGAAGTTGTGTGGCTTCAATTAGCGGCTTCGGATTAGATTCTTACCGATTGGCGCTAGAAAGTTTAGTGCAAAAAACTACTGTATAATATTTAGAATTTACTGTATGCAAGTTTTAGAAAATGTATCACTTAAACCATACAATACATTTGGTTTAGATTGTAAAGCTCGGTTTTTTACGGTTGCACAATCCACATCAGATTTAAAAGAAATTTATTCTGACTCGAAATTTAGTAAGCTCCCAAAGCTAATTTTAGGCGGTGGAAGCAACATTTTGCTTTGTGCAGATTTTGAGGGCTTGGTTGTTAAAATAGATTTTAAAGGAATTGAGGATTTAGGAGAAGGTCTGATTAAAGTACAAGCTGGAGAAAATTGGCATCAATTTGTTTTATGGTCTATTGAACACGGTTATAATGGGATTGAAAACCTGTCTTTAATTCCCGGAAGTGTTGGGGCTGCTCCAATGCAAAATATAGGAGCCTATGGTGTAGAATTAAAGGATGTATTTATAGAATTAGAAGCTTTTCATATTCAATCTGAAAAAATCCACGTATTTTCAAATAAAGCATGCGAATTTGGCTACAGAGAATCTGTTTTTAAAAACGTACACAAAGGAAAGTACATTATTACATCTGTAAGTTTTAAGCTCTCAAGTACAGGTATTGTAAATGCTAAATACGGAGCAATTGCATCGACTTTAGCGGAGAGTGGCCTAAATAATCCAACTCCAAAACAGGTAAGTGCAGCTGTCATTTCCATTAGAAAATCAAAGCTTCCAGACCCAAAAGAGATTGGCAACTCGGGCTCGTTTTTTAAAAATCCAATTGTTTTAAAATCACACTTTAATAAACTGGTAAAGATGTACCCAACAATTCCATCTTATCCAGTGAGTAACTTAGAAGTAAAGATTCCGGCTGCCTGGCTGATCGAAAAAGCAGGTTGGAAAGGAAAAACTTTTGGATCCTATGGTGTTCATAAAAATCAAGCCTTAGTTCTTGTTAATTATGGAGGAGCAAGGGGTAAGGATATTAATAAATTAGCTAAAGAAATTCAAACGTCTGTTTCTGATGTTTTTTCTATAGAACTTCAAATAGAAGTAAACGTTATTTTATAAACCTTATTCTATTTCAAGTTTTATAGCTCATAGATCGTTTTAACCAATTTAATAGCTTAACGTATTAGAATCAGCTCAATACTTGGAGTAGCTAAAAACTCTCGGCTTGGTATTTTAATAATTCAAATAGATTGACCTAAATTAGCTAAAATTTACAAAGATGAAAACTGTACTTATTGCGATTGGTTTATTAGGAGTAGGAATTGCTGGAATAGCCATTAAAATATGGGCTAAAAAAGACGGTAAATTTGAGGGCACATGTGCAAGCAATAATCCTTTAATAACTAAAGAAGGCGAGCCCTGTGGCTTTTGTGGTGCAGAGCCTGAAGAGCAGTGTAAGGAATCGTAAATTTCTTTTAAGCCACATAAAATTAGAGTTTATTTAAAGCTAAAAAACGTTTCATGAAAATAGGTTTAATTAGAGAGGGTAAAACGCCTTCAGACAAACGTGTAGCTTTAAGTCCAAGCCAATGTGTATCTGTACAGAAACAATACCCAGAATTATGCTTGGTTGTACAGCCAAGTTCTGTTCGTAAATTTACAGACAAAGAATACGCAAACTTAGGCATTGTTTTACAAGAAGATTTATTTGATTGCGATGTACTTATTGGTGTTAAAGAGGTTCCTAAAAAAGATCTTATAGCAAACAAGACGTATTTCTTTTTCTCGCATACTATTAAGGAGCAGCCCTACAATAGAGACTTGCTTTTAAAAATGTTGTCTTTAAACATTAGAATGATCGATTACGAAACACTAACAAACCCAAAGGGCAAACGCTTAATCGGTTTTGGGCGGTATGCTGGTATTGTTGGTTGTTACAATGGTTTTTTAGCTCAAGGCAAAAGCTCTGGCACGTATAATTTAAAACCAGCTCACTTGTGTGCAGACAGAAAAGAGATGGAATTGCAGTTAAGTAAAATTAAATTAGACCCCATTAAGATTGTACTTACTGGAGCCGGCAGAGTAGGGAATGGGATCTTAGAACTCATACGTTTAATTGGTATAAAAGAGGTGTTTAAACAAGATTTCTTATCCAAATCGTATAATGAACCTGTATTTGTTCATTTAGATACACTTGATTACAACGAACGTATCGACGGAGCTTTAGCCTCTAAAAGTGACTTTTATGCAAATCCAAGCTTGTATCGTTCTAGTTTTTTGAAATACGCCAAAACAGCCGAAATGTTTATAGCAGGACATTATTATTCTGCAGATTCTCCTTTTCTTTTTACGCGTAAAGAAGCAAAACTAAAAGAGTTTAAAATTAGAACCGTAGCCGATGTTTCTTGTGATATTGATGGCCCGGTGGCTTGTACTATTATGCCTTCTACCATTTTAGATCCAATTTACGGATACAATACAATTACAGAGCAAGTTGACGATTGTACAAAACCCGAAGTTATAACCGTAATGGCGGTTGATAACCTCCCTTGTGAGTTACCCAAGGATGCCTCGGTAGATTTTGGAGAAGAGTTGATTAAGTATATTTTACCCTGCTTGTTAACGAACGATCCAGATAAAATACTTGAAAGAGCAACCATTTGCGAAAATGGGGCATTATCAGACCATTACTCTTACCTCGAAAACTATTTAAATAAAGAATAGCTTAAGTTTTGTTTTTTGGCACGCTTGTTGCTGAATGTATAGTGTTGCTTTTTCGCAACGCTACAAAATCCGGGGGGATTTTTTATCATAGTAAAAGAGGTTCGCATTTGCGAACCTCTTTTCATTTACATAAGTTTTTATGTACTCGTTTTATTGAATAAAGAACTATTTAGTTTCTCTAAGCTTAGTTTTTTTCCAAGTAGTGGTTCTGCCAAATAAAGAGAAGCCTATATAACCTCTGAGGTTTAAGGTCTCAGAGTCAACAGTTTTTGCTACAAGAGCGAAGGTGTCCCCTTCTCTAGCATCATAAATCTCACCCTCACTCCATTCTAAATCGTCTTGATTCCAAACCAGATTGTACATGATTGTTAAACCTAATTTTTTACGATTTCTTAAATCTTCTTTAGGATTTTTAGTATCTAAAACCCAATCACCATTTTTATCTTTTGGGTTTTTAAGCCACACAATTTTACCAAAATATTTTTCGTTTTCCAAAAACACTTCTATTTGTGCATCTTCTTCTTGGTTGAGCCATGTGCCTATTATGTCGTTAGCACTTTGTGCGAACAAAACTCCAGTGTATAAAAGTAATAGGGGAAGTAAAATAATTGTTTTTTGCATCGTCGTTTTATTTAATTAAAATGCTCTGTTTATACCGATTACAAATCGGTTAAAATCGATAAAGTTTTCACCAAATGGTGGCTTGTTCATAATCCAAGGTAAATCTACTCTAACTGTTAATGGTTCGATATTGTCTATGTTTTTAAATACAGTAAAACTCATTCCAACTCCGGCATCAGTTCTAATATCACTTAATTCTAGATCTTCGCCTAGATTGTTTGAGTTTAGTAATCCAGCATCGGCAAAAACATAATTAATAACCGAAATGTTTTTAGAAAATGAATGATTTATAAACTCTAGTTCTGCCGAAAATGAAGCGCCAGAGGTTCCTGAAAAGATGTACGATTGCGATTCTATAGCACCCTCTGGCATTAAGTATCCTGCGTAGGCTCTTAAATTGAGGCCGCCTCCCATTTGAAAATGATTTAAGTCCGAGCCAAATTCCATCCAACTTCTATCGATAAAACCTGTAGATCGGGTAAATTTATTCTCCATTAATTGCTCTGGGTTTGCACCTGCTGCAAACAATTTACTTTCTGGAGCTATAGATGTTCCTGTAGAATGAAGTATGTAAAACCGAGTTTTTAATTTAAGTTTATTTAGATGTAAGTCGTTTAATACTTCTAAATTAATTTGAGCATATTGGTAGTCGCTTCCAAGCGTACTAGAACGTAAGGCTAAATGAATGTTTCCAGTACCTTTTGGGTATTTGTATTTGTGGTTTAAACCTATTTTTAGTGTGTTATTCCATCTATTTACATTCCAAAAAGAATCGTTATTCAATAGTAGGTAAGTACTACTTTCTTTGCCAGCTCTCTGCATAAATTTAAGTTCTGCATAGACTATGCTTTTGTTTTTCAAATCTTGAGAAAATCTAATTTTATGTAAATCGAGTCCATCTAATTTTCTGGAAGCAAAACTTACATTTAAACCCTTGTTTATAGTAGTTAATGGGTTTTTATAGGCAAATTCGTAAGAGAAATTAGTATAGTCACTAGTTCGAGATGTTTCTTGATTTACAACTAAATCATCGTCTGTTAAGTATTGAAAATACTCTACAGGTAAATATTCTTTTATTTGAGAAAAGCCAGTGTTTATCCAAAAGGTTGCCTCTAGTCTATGACGAATATCCATATAATCACCATTAAATTGCATTCCCGTTTTAATTCCGTCGTATCCATTGTACCAGAGCTTTGGCTTAATTGTTAGTTCGTAGGTCTTCCAATCTGGGTACGACCACACAAAGTCTTCTAGTTCAAGAGAAATGTTTTTGTGTAAACTATTGTCAACCATATAGGCATCTGCAAGTCTGTTTGTAGGGTCAATAATTAGGTCTCTAATTCCCTCTGGAGAACGTATTACTACGCTGTGTTGTTTGTGAATTTTCCCAAAGCCGTACCACTTACTTAATATGGTAGCGTTTGTTTTTTTAACGAACCAAGTATTTGGTATGTGGTAATTTTTCTTTTCTCCCGATTTTGAAATTACAGTAAAATCAATGGGCATTTGCATTTCAGCTTTTCGCTCAAATGTAATTTCGAATAGTTCATCCGAGCCCTTTAATTTTTTAGCGGATTTTATAGCGTAATCGATGTCTTTTGTTGTTTCGAGCCATTGGTCAAAAAACCAATTTAAATCTACTTTGGTATAGGAAATAACACTTTCTCTAAAATCGTTGAAATAGGGATGTGCCATTTTCCATGTATTGAAATAGTTTTGAATGGCTTCTAAAAAGAGTTCATCGCCCAATACGTATTGCAAATTGTACAACATTGCGGCTGTTTTATAGTATACATGTCTATAACCACCGCCATGACCTAAAGCAGATCCAAAATCATCCGAATGCGTGTTTAATTGAGGGGTGTTGTTTTTTGTTGCGTCTTTAATATAGGCATAGTAAACAGAGCGGTCTCTTGGGTGTAAATCTTTGGTGTATTTTGCGATGTATTTATTAGAAGATAATTTTTGAACCATTTTATCTCCATCTATTCGTTCTAATCCCCAGGCGGTTAAAAATTGAGTAAACCCTTCATCTAAAGCAGCTCTATAGGTCTCGTTGTTTCCAACCTGACCGTAGAACCAATTGTGGCCAATTTCGTGTACTAATAATCCTCTATAGCTAGGATCTGAACCACCATCTAAGGTAAGCATCGGGTATTCCATACCATCTCTAGCATCAGCTACAATCATTTTGTGGTAAGTATACATGCCAAAATCTTCAGAAAAAACTTGAATTATTTTAGCTGCATATTCAGCTGCATTTTGCCATTTGCTAGCATGTTGTTCTTGCGCCAAAGCATAGCAGGTAATTCCATTCCATGTCGCTTCGCCAATTCTATAGTTCGGATCGGCTGTAAAAGCAAAGTCGTGTACATTTTCTGCATGAAACTTCCACGTTTTTCTTTTTAGAGGGTTGTATTTAATTATTACTGAGGCAGGTTCATTCCAGGGTTTATCTTTAAAGTTTTTAATAGCAAGCTTTTCTTTTAATTCTTGAGGAATTAATGCAGTTCTATTGAGTAAAAACCCTGTAGCATCTACAATATAGTTTGCAGCAAAAGTTAGCTCTACGTCAAAGCTACCAAAATCTCCGTAAAACTCTTTTCCTAGATGCTGGTCAGTTGTCCAGCCAAACTTTGCGTCGTATACAGAAATTCGGGGGTACCAGTGTACACCATCGTAATGCGTTTTTCCATCAGTTTTAAATTTTTTCATTCTTCGGCCCATTGCTCCTTCTCCAAAATAGGTGGTAAACTCGATATCAAAATCTATAGATTCGCCCGATTTAATTGGCTTACTAAGGTGTACTTTTAGAATAGTATTGTCTTGTTCTAAGAGAATTTTCCTGCCATTTGAAGTTATTCTATGTACTTCAGTACCCTTTTTATCTGCTTCGTAAGGGCCGTATTTAACTGTGTTGTTGTTTTGTTGGTTTAGGTCTGCATGATGCGACTCGGGTTGGAAAGCATTTTGATACAGATGAAAATAAACAACATTTAAATCGTCTGGAGAATTATTCCAATAGGTTAGCTTTTCGGTTCCGTCTATACGGTCTTTTTGCTCGTCTATGTTCGCAGAAATTATATAGTAAACATCTTGTTGCCAGTAATCGGAGTGGGGCTTTTTGTTTTTCCAGTAATTGGGGTTGTCTAAATTTCTGTAGGTATTTGGTTCTGCTATCGGATTGTATTTTAGCGCTTTGTTTTGAGCAGAAACCGAGCTGAAAGAGATAAACAACAGGAGTAATAGATAGGAAAAAATTCTCATTAGCGTATGTATTTTTATTAGACTCAAAAGGTAGGTACTAAATATGGTTTAGTCAAGCTTATTTAGTTGCCGCTCTTTGGCACTTACGATACTCGCATTTAGCTCAAATCCGAGTAAAAGAATAATGGAGTTAAAATACATCCAAAGTAAAATAACCAATAAGGTTCCTATAGACCCATAGAGCTTGTTGTATTGCGCAAAATTTGTTACGTAGTAACTAAAAGCTAAGGAGGATATTACGCTCAAAAAAGTACTTGTAATAGATCCAGTAGACCAGAAGCGCCAGCCTTTTTTATCTGCCGGACCGAAATAAAACAAAATACTGTAGCCAATAAATAATACAATTACTAAAATAAATTCTTTTACATATAAAATGATGTCTGCAGAATATTGTTTTAAATATCCTTCGCTTACAAGGCTGGTCATAAATCCTTGAGAAAAGAGCTGAAATACGATGGTTAATACAAGGAGTAATGCAAGTATTGTTGTTAATGCAAAAGACAGTAATCTTAATTGCCACCAGGATCTTTTATCTGTTAAATGGTAGGTTGCATTAAATCCGGTAATCATCGCATTAACTCCATTTGTAGAAAAGTATAAGGCTAAGAGAAAGGTTAAGGAAAGCAATCCCCCTTGTTCGTGATTAACGATGTCATCTAGAATAGTTTTAGTTGCATCGAAGGTAGATGGTGGTAATATTTCACTCATTAAATCAAACAACTGTTCTTGAAACCCATCAATAGGAACAAAAGGTATTATTGTAAATAATACAATGATGGAAGGGAAAAATGCAAGAAAGAAATTAAAGGCTAGGGAAGAGGCTCGAGTAGTAATTGCGCCTTCCAATAAGCCTTTGTAGAAGAACATAGAGACCTGATACAGGCTTAGGCCATCGAATCCAGGTAAGATTAATTTTTTTGTAATTTTTTTTAATCCCAAATTATAAGGTGTTAATTTATTAAAAAGCTTTTAAACTTAAGTCCATGTTGTAAATCGAATGGGTTAGAGCGCCAACAGAAATAAAATCTACTCCACACTCTGCGTAAGATCGAATTGTTTCACTCGTAATTCCACCAGAAGATTCTGTTTCGAATTTACCATTTATAAACTTAACCGCCACAATGGTCTCTGCGGGTGTAAAGTTGTCTAGCATAATCCGATGAACACCTTCTGACTTCATAATCTCTTTAACCTCATTAAGATCCCTTGCCTCTACTTCAATTTTAAGCTTGAGCTGCTTGTCTTTTAAGTACGTTTTGGTTTTTTCTATAGCCTTAGTAATGCCACCCGCATAATCTATATGGTTGTCTTTTAGCATAATCATGTCATACAATCCAAACCGATGATTTGCTCCACCACCAATTTTAACAGCCCATTTTTCAAGAATTCGTATTCCAGGTGTAGTTTTTCTGGTGTCTAAAATGGTTGTTTTTGTACCTGTAAGCAAGGCTACATATTTTCTTGTTTTAGTAGCAATAGCGCTCATGCGTTGCATGCAATTTAAAACCAATCGCTCTGCAGTAAGTATAGATATGGAGGAGCCTTCTACCACAAAAACAATGTCTCCTTTTTTTACAGCATCTCCATCTTTTAACTTAACATCTATGTGTAAATTAGGGTCTATACTTTCAAAAATCCATATTGCTAGTGTAACACCTGCAATAATTCCTTGGTCTTTAACTAGCAATTGAGCTCTACCCATTTTATTTTTGGGTATGCATGCTAGAGAGCTGTGGTCGCCATCTCTAACGTCTTCTGTAAATGCCAATTTTATAAATGGGAGTACTTGTTTTTTCGTAATCATAAGATTCTGTTACTTTGCGTTTGTAAAAATAAGTAACTTTTTAAAGAATATTGATGAAGATCTTACTTTTAGTTATTGGAAAAACCGATGAGAAGTATTTAGCGGATGGGATAGATAAATATCTAAATCGTCTAAAACACTATATAGGTATCGATTATGAGGAGATTCCTGATCTTAAAAATAGAAAATCCTTATCCGAAACTCAACAAAAAAAACAAGAAGGTTTGTTAATCTTGTCAAAATTAAAGCCTAGTGATAAGTTGGTTCTATTAGACGATAAAGGAAAGGAATACTCCTCAATGCAATTTTCGAAACACTTGCAAAACCAAATGAACTCTGGTATAAAGCGTTTGGTGCTTGTTGTGGGTGGCCCTTATGGTTTTGATGCTTCAGTTTACGCTAAAGCGCAGGGGAAGTTGTCTATGTCTAGAATGACATTGTCGCATCAAATGATACGTTTATTTATTGTAGAACAAGTGTACAGAGCATTCTCAATTTTGAAAAACGAACCCTACCACCACGAGTAATAAACCTTATTGTATGTTTAAGTTCTCGCTCAGATTTATTAAAACAAAAGCCAGAACATTAAATATAAATTGCTGCTGTATTTATGTTTTTATTTTTAAGATAAATTGCGTACTTTTGCAGACCATTTTGGACAAAAAACTAAATTAATAACAATGTTGAGAAACTACGAAACTGTTTTCATTTTGAATCC
>CAWVTK010000043.1:0-14256 GCA_963933205.1 uncultured Flavobacteriales bacterium | reverse complement strand
AGCTGTGTTTTTTTGTCCTCGTCTTTAAACCGCAGCTTCAATCGGTTACTCTGGTAGCTTTCAAAGTTGGATACAGAACTTACCTCTAGCCATTTTTCTTGTGCTGCAGAGTATACCTCAAAATCAAATGTTAGTGCAGATGTAAAACCTAAATCTCCTCCACAAAGTTTTAATATTCTAAAAGGCAAACCTAGTTCACGTAAAATGTCTGCTACGTGTTTTACCATAACATCAAGTGTTTGGTAAGATTTGTCTGGATGTTGAATTTGTACAATTTCAACTTTATCAAATTGATGCAATCGATTTAAACCCCTCACATCTTTTCCGTACGATCCTGCCTCTCTTCTAAAGCAAGGTGTATATGCGGTACATTTTATTGGCAGCTCTTCTTTCTTTACAATCACATCTCTAAAGATGTTTGTAACCGGAACTTCAGCTGTTGGTATTAAATATAAATTGTCTTCTGTTGCATGGTACATTTGGCCTTCTTTATCGGGCAACTGACCTGTACCAAATCCCGAAGCTTCATTAACGAGTAAGGGCGGCATGATTTCCTCATAACCTGCAGCGGTATTTTTATCTAAAAAGTAGTTTATTAAAGCGCGTTGCATTCGCGCACCTTTTCCACGGTACACCGGAAAACCTGCTCCAGTAATTTTTACGCCCAACTCAAAATCAATTATGTTTTTTTCTGCAACCAATTCCCAGTGAGGTTTTGCATTTACGCCTAAATTAGGGATGCTTCCTTCTTGACTTACCACTTCATTGTCTTGCTCAGAGTTTCCTTTTGGAACAGACACGTGAGGTATATTTGGGATTTGTACCAGCTTTTTTTCTAGCGCAATTTGAGTTTCGCTAAGTATTTGGTGTAAAACTTTTGTTTTTTCTTTTAGTACGGCAGTTTCAGCTTTTTTTGCATTTGCTTCTTCTGTATTTCCTGACTTATATAGTAGACCAATTTCTTTTGATAACTTGTTGGACTCTGAAAGTATTGCGTCATTTTCAGATTGTGTATTGCGTCTTTTTTCGTCTAACACGATGAGTTCTTCGATGATTTCTTTGGCATCGAAATTCTTTACGGCTAATCGTTTAATTACCTCTTCTTTATGCGCTCTAATAAATGCTACTTGTAACATGCTCTTTTATTTAGGAACACAAAAATAAGCTATTAGATCCTAACTTTTTATTTGCAGTGCTTAAAGTTTAAATTGCTCGAACAAAAAAATGCCCCTGACATGTCAGAGGCATTAAATATGGAGTAGATGAGTTTAGAATTTAAATCCAATAGAAATCAAGAATTGATTTACTCTTTGGTCTGCTGCAAACTCTGTATCTCCAACAGAAATCCCCTCGGATATAGATTGTAGCGCTAGTTCGTAACGTAGGTCTACTGTAAGAAAAGCCAAGTCCAAACCAGCACCAATTTGAGCACCCACTGTAGCTGACTTATAGTTGGTTTTCACATCACTTACCGTACCAGATAAACTCTTAAAACTGATGTCTTCACTAAGTGGTAAAGTAAATACTGGACCAGCATTTACTCTAAACACTTTTAGAAAGCGCTTTCCTACTAAAACCGGAATATCTAGTTTGTTTAGTCGAACTTCTCCAGCTACACTTTCGTAGTTTGTTTGCCCATCTAAAAGTAAGTTGTATCCAACTTCGGATTTAGAGCTGCTAAATAGAATTTCTGGCTGAACGTAAAAGCCAAGTAAAGAGATGCGAGCGAAGACTCCAATGTGAGCACTTATTTTAGCGTTGGCTTCTTCTAAAAGTCTAAGGGTTTCCATACCAGACTCTACGTCTTCTACATCAGAAAGTTTAATGGATGGTAAGGCAATACCTACCTTAGGACCCCAAGAAAAATCTTGAGCCGAACTGTTTAGGGTAAAACCTAATAAAGCAATTGTTAGAATTAGTTTTTTCATAATTAATTATTTAAGATTTAGTTTCTAATTTACGTTTTTCTTTTGCACTCTTAGTCGCTGCAACATTTGCATCTATAGTGTGTGCAGGTCTCGACCATTTTACTTTTTGATCACTTGCATTACTGTTTTTATAGTTTTCGTTTACTTCAGGCTTGTTTCCTTTTTTGTAGGCCTTTTGAGGAACAAGACCTAGTGTATTAAACAAGTCCATGTCTTTATTTATGTCTGGATTAGGCGTTGTTAGTAACTTATCGCCAGCAAAAATAGACCCTGCTCCAGACATAAAGCATAAAGCTTGGCCTTCGTCGTTCATTTGTGTTCTCCCTGCAGACAGTCGCACGGTGGTTGTTGGAAGTACAATTCTAGTTGTTGCTACCATTCGCACCATATCCCAAATGGGTATATGCTCTTGCTCTTCCATTGGAGTTCCTTCTACTGCTACTAGTGCGTTTATAGGAACAGATTCTGGGTAAGGATTTAAATTGGAAAGTGTAACCAACATGGCGGCACGGTCTTCTATGGTCTCACCCATTCCAATAATTCCACCAGAACAGACGGTTAAACCTGCTTTGCGTGCATTACCTATGGTTTCAATTCGATCTTCATAACCCCGTGTAGAAATTACTTTTTTGTAGTGTTCTTCAGAAGTATCTAAATTGTGGTTGTAAGCGTAAAGTCCTGCATCAGAAAGTCTTCGAGCCTGATCTTGAGTAAGCATGCCTAATGTACAACATACTTCCATATCTAAGTCTCTAACCGTGCGAACCATTTCGAGTACCTGATCAAATTCAGAACCTTCTTTTACGTTTCTCCAAGCAGCACCCATACAAACTCTAGAGGAACCAGAGCTTCGAGCTCTTAGTGCTTGAGCTTTTACTGTCTGTACAGACATTAAGTCGTTTTTCTCTATATCGGTATGGTATCGCGCAGCTTGCGGACAGTAACCGCAATCTTCTGGGCAACCACCTGTTTTTATAGAAAGTAGTGTGCTTACCTGTACTTCTTTAGGATCGTGATTTTCTCTATGTACCTTGGCAGCTTCGAAAACTAATTCAAGCAAAGGTTTTTGGTAAAGCTCTAAAACTTCTTCTTTCGTCCAATTTTTTCTATTCTCCTTCATCTGTATTCTTAATATTCAGCTCAAATATAAGCCTTCTTTTTTTCAAGCTCTTTTTTATTTTGATAAAATGATGCTTACTGCATTGCCTCCGAATCCGGTTGCATTTATCATAACGTTAGATACCTCTTTTCTTTCTCCATATTTAAGGCTTTCGTATGGAAAATTAATTAGTTTGTTGTGTTTTAACATAAGAACAGCCAATTCTATACTGAGTGCACCAGAAGCTCCAAAAGTATGACCAGTGGTGTATTTAGTAGAAATTATGTGAGGTAAGTTTTGTCCGAATACATGCTGAATAGCTTTGTATTCGCTTTGGTCTCCTTTTAAGGTTCCGGGTGCATGTACAACAATACTGTCTACAGTTGTTAAGTTTGCCTCTTTTAAAGCCATTTGCATAGAGTCTTGAAGACATTCTGCTTCTGAAGAAAGGGATACATTATGTTCTATCAATTCTGTAGAAAACCCTAAGCCTTGAATGGTGGCTAGCTTTTGCTGACCGTGATTTTTTTCCAAACAAAATACGGCTGCTGCCTCACCTAAAACAAGCGAGTTTGTTTTTTTGTTTTTTTCTAGCGGGAGTGATGGGAAAGCTCCCTTCTCTTCCGAATATATTCGTAAAGCTCTCATTTGAGCAATAGTAAAATCGCTCAAAGGGGCTTCAGCTCCACCTGCCATAAATTTATTTGCCATACCTGCACGCAACCAAGCCACAGCATTTAGTATGGAATGTAGAGCTGTACTACAAGTTATGGAATGAGAAAAACTGGCTCCTTTACTGCCCAAATCGTAGGCTACCCAAGAGGCTATATTTCCTAAGGTTGTTGTTGGAGAAACCACTGGATTTAAATGTTTGTTTTGGTTTTCAAGAAAATTTTTATGGTACTTTTCGAATAGTTGCGTGGCACCTCTAGACGATCCTAAATTGATGCTTATGTTTTTTTTTGTGCTCCAGTTGGCTTCTTTTGCTGCTTGTCTTGCAGCAATAATTGAAAACAAAACTGTTTTATCTAACCTTCTGTATTGAGGATTTTCTTTGCGCAGCTTTTTAACGAGCTCATCTTCCTTAGCATACAATTTTCCAACGGCTGTGTCGCAGGAGTTAAAGCAACAAGAGGTAATACGTGTTGTAGCCGAACAGTAATTGTCCCAAACTTCATTTGCTGAGCTTCCCATGGCAGAAAGACTCCCCATTCCACTAATAATGATTTTTTCTTGCATGCCCCAAATATAGTACAAAAGAATGCCTTAAAAAACGACAAAATCAGTTTTTCTTAAGCCATTTTAGTTGTTTTTTGATTCCATTTTTGCTGCTTATTTCTACTAGATATATTCCATCAGAAAAGTAAGAAAGGTCTAGTGTTTTTGAAATCATTCTTTCGTTTTTATATACACAAACACCTAAGGTATTGAATATAGAAACAGAAGCTTCTTCTAAGTTAGATGGTTGAAAGTTTAAAAGACCCGATGATGGATTAGGGAATAGAAGCTTTGAATTTTCTAGGTTTTGAATACTAAGGTTGTTGAGTGTAATATTGAAAACAGATTCGTTGCAATTGTCTGTAGCCGATAAATCTATTTCATAAGAACCTGAATAGTCGCCAATGTAAATAGATAAAGTGTCTAGATCAGAAACAATGTTTTGGCTAATTCCTGTCCAGCTAATGAAGCTGTAATTTGTGCTTTCATTAAAAAGGTGTAAGCTGTCTCCTATAATTTCATAGCTCGCCATAGCTTGAGCAATAGTGGTGTAATTTACATTTACTTCTTGAACAGTATTGTAAGCAACCGTTTGCAAAATTTGAGCTTCTTCTTGGGTAAAATCGTCGTCTTCTGGCATAAAATTGCTCGCTGGACTGTCGTTATACAAAACAGCATAAAACACGCAGGCAGCTAAGTAAGACCCTTGTATGCTGGGGTGTGAGCCGTCTGAATGATAGAGGTTTATAGAAGGAAAGTTGGAACGAATGGTTTTCCAAGCAGTTCCAACTGGAGCTAAAAGAGCACTGTTGTTGTCGGCCATTTCCGTATAAGATGTTTCTAGGCGTTCTTGCATTCCCTCGTATGTGCATATTGGAGGGTAGATTGCACAGTTGTTTGCATCGCCATTTTCTCTACCCCAAGTCATATAAAAAACGGGTTTTGTACAGGCATTTGCTGCTCGTATGTTTTCGCACAAACTATTTGCGTATGGGTAAACCTGGTTTGCTACTTGGCTGGGATGGAAGGAGGGTTCTTGGCTTTGGGCTTGTAAAATAACGTAATCCCATTGCGAAGCGCTAAATAAGTTTTGTACAGTAGCATTGTTTGCATGTGTTGATAAAGATGTGCCACCAGGCGTATGACTTTGGTGGTTAAAGATGTTTCCTTTTGCATTGGCAATTCCTTCAACCAATTCGGGTAATTGATGGTAGTATGTATAACTATTGCCAATAAATAAGGCTTTTTTCTCTATTTGAGCTTGTATGTTTACGCTTAAAAAGAGACTTAAAATTAAACTAAAAGTATATTTCATCCATCTATATTTTAATGATTAAAAAGAAAACATTTACCAGTATAGTTTAATTAATTCAAACGAGACTTGAGTTTTAATTTTATCTTTTTTTATTGAGAAAAGCTCTGTATTAAATTCTCTTAAACAGGTTGAATTGCGATCCTCAATTTTTTCATGCTTTAGTGCCTTGGAGCATTCGCGCCTTTTCATTTCTATAGATACCAGTGGAACGTATTCGAATGAGGGTTTTGCAGCTAACTAGTCCAGTTTAATGCCCTTATTATTAAGCAACAGTACTCATCAAAGTAAATGTCTTGTATAAGTACTGGCTCAAAAAGCTTACACTAGTTTAGCGGCTATAGAGAGTATTCCAACCACCAAACAATAGTATGCGAAATATTTTAGTTGACTTTTTTTAACCAATCGTATCATCCATTTACAGGCTAATAAACCGGTAATAAAAGCGGCAATAAAACCAAAAAATAAGGGAGGTAAGTTCAAACTGTCAGAATTTAAATCTCCGCTTAAGATGTCTTTCGTCATTTTACCTAAAATTAATGGCACAACCATTAAGAACGAAAAGCGTGCTGCTTTTTCTCTATCTACTCCTAGTAAAACAGAAGTAGAAATGGTTGCTCCCGATCTAGATATTCCAGGTAAAATGGCTATAGCCTGAGCTATACCAATGAGAACAGCATTAAAAATACTTACTTTTTTGTCTGTTTTTACTGCTTTATCTGCTAAAAATAATAACAAACCTGTAAGGAGCAACATACTGCCTACTAAAATTATTTGACCGCCAAATAAAGATTCAATTTCGTCTTCAAAAAACAAACCTACAACTGCTGCAGGAATCATAGATAAAATAATTTTAACAGAAAACTGCGCTTCTTCATTCCACTTAAATTGAAACAAGCCTGCTATAATTTGAACAAGGTCTTTTCTGAATATTACAATGGTGCTTAAAGCGGTTGCAGCATGCAACACAATAGTCATTAGTAGGTTTTGGTTTTGCTCAGATACGTTTAGTAATTCTTTAGCAATTTCTAAATGACCACTGCTACTAACGGGCAAAAACTCCGTTAATCCTTGAATTATACCAAGGATGATTGCGTCAATAATTCCCATTAAATTATTTTTTAGGCTTGTACATAATGGCAAAACCCTCGATAACAAAACCAACTAAAATAAATATTGGCGCTAGTGTAATACGTCTAAAATTAAAAATTTCTGGGTTAAAACTCGTGTCGTCATCGGCTCCGCCTCCCCACATTAAAATAAACCCTACCACAATAAATGCAATGCCTATTAGCATTAGTTGGTAATTCTTTTTTGTGAATAAAAACCCGTTATTTTCCATCTTAGTAGTGTAATTCGTCCGTAGTTATTTTTAAATATTTTCGCACCGCAAAGTACGTGCATGCCCAAGGAATAAACAAGCCCATTACTAGTATACTAGAGTATAACACTAATTGAGCATTTGTATTGTGAAGGCGTTGTATTTCTGGCAATAAGTTTACGCTGTAGCTAACAAGTAGGTGAATAAAGAGTATGGAAATAATTGAGGCAATTATACCGTGTTGTATGCTTTTCCAAAGGAATGGTTTTCTGATAAAAGATTTTGTTGCACCCACGAGTTGCATGGTTTTAATTAAAAAACGCTTCGAGTAAATGGTTAGTCGAATGGAAGAATTAATTAAAGCAATAGCGATTAAACTAAAAACAAAACTTAAAAGTAAAAGTAGGTAGCTTACTTTTTTAAGATTGTCGTTTAGAAGGTTGAGTAATGATTTATCGTACACGACTTCTTGCACAACATTTACCGCAAGTAATTCCGCTTCTATATTTTCTGGTTTTTTTGTTTGTGTATAATAGGCTTGAAAATGGATGTCTATTGCATCAGTAAGAGGGTTGAAACCCAAAAAACGAATAAAATCCTCGCCCAAGTCTTTCGACAGTTTAGCTGCAGCTTCTTGTTTTGATATAAATTCGGTGTCTTTTACGTGTGCACTCAATTCGAGCTGGCGCTGAAATTGTTTAATGGAAACTTGTTTTGCCTCTGGTTTTAATAAGACAGTAAAAGCAATGTTTTCTTGAACTTTATTGGCTATAGATTTAGAGTGGTATAGCACTGTGCCTAACAGACCTATTAAAAACAAGACTAAGGTCATGCTTATAATTACAGAAATGTAGGAAGATTTTAGTCTTCGCTTATTAAAGGTGTCTTGTTTTCGGCTCATTGTGCGCTAATTTACAATTTCAACATGAAAAATAAGATAATTACCGCACAAAAAATAGAGCGTAAAATGCACTTACTATTCTTACATCTGAGTGGCGTATAATTCCAATTAGAGTGTTTAGGTTTTTGAATTAATCGCAGCTCATGCAACTTAAAAAAGTGGGTTTTATTTTTTGAGTTTAACCAAGGGCTTTAAGAGGTTTTTATGTTTTATCAGATCCATTTTAATTGAACCAACCAAAACTTTGGCCTGAATGCTTAACGGAATTTTATTCACGTCGTCACTTATCCAAAGGGTCATTCCAAATTCTTCTTCAAAAACACGGCCGGTTTCTAGTTGAGGGCTCCATTTAGTACTCGCGATTAAACCAAATTTAGTTTTTAGCGTATCTTTTCCTAAATACAGTAAATTAGATTTCATAAAAGAATCGTCCAAGAAAACTTGCAAAGCTATACTGTCGCCAAGCTCCATATTATCTTGTTCCAAGGCCCTCAAGTAATAAAACATCGAAAGTATGTCTTGGGTGTTTTCTGGTAAAGCAATGGTGTCTCTTGTACTCTCTGCTTGGTTTAAATCGTAGTTAAAAAAAACAGTTTCTTTTTTGCTGTAATTACCTTCATTTACTTCTCTGTTGAAATAGCGAGGGCATAGGCAACCTTCCTGTAAAATACTTTCGTAGTAATCTCTAACTTTAAAGAAAAAGTTAAAAATTCCGGTAGATTTTCCCTCTGCAGAAAACCGATAATTTCCATGTTCAGAATCTACTTCAAGCACAGCTTTTCCTGCAACTAATGGGCCGTAGTGCACTTTGTATTCTAGTTGTTCCCCTTTCTGAAAAGGGTATTGGTTTTGAGCAGTTAAGCCAATATTTGTAACTAGGATAAGTGCTAGTACTAACTTATTCATCATCGAATTGATTGTTTGTATTTTCGTTTAAAAAAAATGAATTTAATAAAGGCTAACATGATCCATTTTTACCTCCATAAAGAGGTCGTCAAAGCCAACACACCTTCCTTTTAAAAACACAGAATCTCCAATGTTTAAAAAAGTACTTGAAAAAGTTGAATCTAATTTACATACAATACTAGGCGCAACTACAATAAAATCGGATTCTATGGAGTGTAAACGTCCTTGCACCTCAATTGTTTTATTGATGTACAAAAGGCTTGCATCTTTGGGCGTATTGGTAAACTTTTCAAACAAATGAGTACTAGAGAGGCTAAAGTTAGCTTTTTCGGTAAGAATATTTCTATGCTCTTGGTATACATATTTGTAAGCGGTATAAGCAGCAATAATAAGTATGCCTGCTATAATAATTCCTTTGGTCTTCATGTATTCCTTAATTTTAAGTCTTCTCAAACTTAGCTAAAATTTTAATTAAAATATAGTTTAAGTAATTTCAAGTTTTTAGGTATGTACAAATGTGTTATTATTGTCAAAACATTCACCTAAACATAGAGTAGCAATTAATGTAATTGTACTTTTACTAAATTATTGAGTAGTTCTTTAATGTTTGGTCTTTAAATTAGATTTTTTTAATGCATTTATTTCAGAATTTTAAACAACAAAATCCATGAAAAAATTAGTGATTTTAGTTTGTGCTTTTTCCTTTTTTAGCTCTTGTGATTACGATAGCGAAGATAAATTGTACGGAACCGAGCTTTGTGATACGGAGTCCATCTCTTACGCCGATATTATTGAGCCAATCATAAGCGAGAATTGTACTAGTTGCCACTCTGGAGCATCTCCATCTGCGGGCTTAAATTTAGACAATTACGATGCAGTATGGCAAAGTGCTCAAAACACAGAAAACAAGAGTCTTGTAAATAGAATTGAGCGAGCAGAAGGTGCTGCTGGAGCTATGCCAACAAACTATAGATTGGCGCAATGCGAAATAGATCAGATTAATGCCTGGATTGAACAAGGAGGCTTAAATAACTAAATATGAAAAAGCTATTACTTTTAATTGGTTTTATTTACATGTGTCCATCATTTGCTCAAAAATACATGACTCGAAGTGCTGAGGTTTATTTTTTATCTGATAAAGAGGCTGTAGAACTTGTAGAGGCTACTAACGATCAGGTTGGTGCTGTTGTAGATTTAGAGAATGGGAATCTAGCATTTCAAATTCAAATGCGGGCTTTCCATTTTAATATTGCGCTAATGGAAGAGCATTTTAACGAAAATTATGTAGAGTCGGAGCTGTACCCAAAAGCAACTTTTAGAGGCGCTTTTTTAGATTTGCCAAAAAATTTATCTACAGAGCAGGAGCTTCTGGTTAAAGGGACAATGGATTTTCACGGCATTCAGAAAGAAATGAACTTTTCGGTTACGCTTTCTCTTATAGATGATGTTTTAGTAGGGAATGCAGAATTTGTTTTATTGTGTTCTGATTTTGGTATTGAAATTCCTAAACTTGTAGCCGATAAACTTGCCAATGCTATACAGGTAAAGGTTAATGCTCGGTTAAAAAAAATATAGAAATATGAAACATCTAGTTATTTTTGCTTTTTTATGTACGAGTTCGCTAGTTGCGCAAGACGATTTATTTTCTCTTTTAGAAACAGAAAACAGCATACAAGAGGTAAGTGCAACCTTTAAGGGAACCCGTGTTATAAATGGACAGTCTGTAGAGTTGCCTGCCAAAGGCAATCTTCAGTTTGTTATAGAGCACCGTTTTGGTACTATTAATAGTGGGCCTTATGAATTGTGGGGCTTAGATCAGGCTCAAATGCGGATCTCTTTTGATTACGGCCTGTCTAAAAACACCGCAATTGGAGTTGCCAGAAATTCATTTCAAAAAACCTTTGAAGCCTCTATAAAATCTAAACTGTTAAAACAAAAATTAACCAAGGGAAGCCTTGTTTCCATTACGTCTTACAATGCCATTTTTGTAAATTCTATTAATTGGTCAAATCCAGAAAGAGAAAATTTATTTAGCTCCAGGTTATCCTATGCGCACCAGATAATGATAGCTCGTAAATTTAATCAATCTCTGAGCTTACAACTTAGCCCCTCTTACATTCACCGCAATTTTGTTGAATTAGATGCCATGAACAACGATTATATGGCCTTAGGTATGGGTGCGCGCTATAAATTAACAAAACGAGTGTCCTTAAACGCGGAATACTTTTATCAGTTTAAAAGACCAAGAGAAGAGTTTACCAACTCTTTGTCTTTGGGTTTTGATATAGAAACTGGGGGTCATGTATTCCAATTGCATGTTACCAATTCCCAAGGAATGTTTGAGAGCGCTTTTATTGGAGAAACCACCGGAAAGTGGTCTGAAGGCGACCTCTATTTTGGCTTTAATATTTCAAGAGTTTTCGGTTTGCACTAAAGGGCATTAATTTTTTGTTAATCTACTTATTTTTAAGTAAGTTAGTATTTGTTTCTATCTTATTAAGAAGAAACCAAATTAATAGTATACTAAAACTAATTATTATGAAGTTAATATTCTCTTTTTTGACCTGCCTATTATTTTCTATATTTTCATCCGCTATGTATGCTCAAGTTATTTGGTTTGAGGATTTCGAGTCTTATGCAGATGGCACTGGTTATACAGGTTCATCCGAACCTCCAGCGGCTTTGTTTTCTGGGGATTATCCTAGCGGGGTAAGTAAATGGGCCCTAGACACGCTTAACGCTCAACTTACGTCTAGTACAGATTGGATTTCGGTACAATCGGATGATGCAGGGAACAAAGTGTTTGAACTAAGAGATACGGACGGAATGTTTGCTTGGAGTTCCGAAATTATTGATATTTCGCAGTATCTGGATGTTCTAATATCGGTTTCTATTTCTGAAACATCCAACTTAGAGTCTACCGATTATATAAACATTTATTATAAAATGGATGGGGGAGTTGAGGTGTTATTTGAAACCAATGGATCAAATTATGACGACTTTACAAGTGCAGTAGCTTTACAAGATAGCCTTATTGGGGATTCACTCCAGATTGTTATTCGAGCTAAAAATAATGCCGGGTTAGAGTACATTAGATTTGATGATGTTTACGTGCTCGAGAAGAGCTTGATTTTTACAGAAGTTGTGAGTTCTGAATTGAACAGTTCAACTGCTTATGTAGAGCTTAAAAATGGCTCTAATCATATCCTAAATTTTGATTCGACCGATTATTATTTGTCTGTTCAAACAGATGGCGGTTTATGGAATGATCTAAAATTAGAGGGTAGTTTATGCTCAGGTTGTGTAGTTCTTTATGCACAAGATAGTACAAGTTTCAAGTCCGTTTACAATTTTTATCCACCCGAAGCAACCAGTAGTATAAGCGGAAATGGAAACGATGCTTATTTTATTTATTATAACGGAAATCATACAAGCGGTTCCATAGTTGATGCATATGGTGTAGTCGATGAAAACGGCATTGGTAAGCCTTGGTTTTACGAAGGTAGTAGAGCCGTAAGGAACGCAGAGGTAGTAGTGGCTTCACCTTCATGGTCTAGCTCCGATTGGAGTATACTTAGCCTCTCGAGCACTAATTCAAGCCCAGGAGCTTTAGAAAATGAATTGAGGCATTACAATTCCATGTGGTATCCTACCACACATGCGCCAAGCCTATTTTCTACTGAATTTTCTGTTGTTGTTCAAGCCGATTCTGCATACATATCCGAAGATATAAACTGCACACATTTATCGGTTTTAGATTATGGCTCCTTAGTTGTAAGCCCTGGAGTAGGAATTACCGCAAGTGGTATTTTACTGAACAAGGGATTCTTTAAGTTACGATCCAACTCAACAAGCAGCAGCTCTATTATTGTTCATCAGTCAAGCTCAGGCACTCTATTCTATGATCGTTTTTTAACCGGTGGTACATTGAATTCGTGGCATTTAGTTTCTGCGCCCCTAAAGGGTCAAAATATCTATAATTTTTTAGCGCGTACTGAAAACAATATTTCAAGCTCTGTTACCAATAATTTTGCCTTAGCTCCTTACAATTCCACTACCGAAATGTGGAATTACTTTCACAATGGTTTTGGGCAAAGCCCAAATGTAGCCGCAATAGGTTCAGGTAATTTTCTAGACGCTACAGGTTACGCTATTTTAAGAGATTCTGACGGGGTAGTTGAGTTTTCTGGCACACTTATATCTAATGATGTTACTACTGAATTAATTGCCGAAAAATGGAATTTGATAGGCAATCCATATCCGAGCTTTATCAATGCAAACATTTTGTCGGGTGTTAGTAATATATTGGATGCAAACATTGCAGCTCTTCAAGACAGTCATCAGGCAATTTATATATGGAACAACTCTTCAAATCAATACGAAATTGTAAATAATGCATCACCAGCAACTTTCCTTAGTCCAGGCCAAGGTTTTTTTATTTTAACGAATACCGATGTTGGTTTTTGTAATTTTTCGGAGTCCATGCAGTCTCATCAATCAGACGATTGGTTTGAACGTATTATAGATTATCCTAGTATTGTAATTCGTGCTAAAGGTATTGATAGAAGAAGCTCAACGGAGCTGAAGTTTGTAGAGAACAGTTCTTTTGGATTTGATATTGGTTACGATGCTGGACGATTTAGTGCAATAGAAAATGATTTTTACATGTTTTCTCACTTAGCTGACATGAGCAATCAGGAGCTAGCGCTGGGTCTTCAATGTATACCTTTTGAAAACTCTGTTGAGCTTACTGCCATACCGCTAGGTTTTGTAGTAGGAAACCAAACAGAAGTAAGGCTCTCCTTTGAGCTTAACCAAATACCAAATACTAGTTCTGTTTACTTAAAGGATGTTTTGTTAGATAGTACTGTAGTTGTTAGTAGCCAAACAAATTATAATTTTAATATAAATGAATCTGAATCTCTTTCGGGAAGATTTTTCATGCTGATTCATCAAGATAATTTGAACATAGAAGCTGATGAGGTAGAGCAAGGTAAAGCATCCGTATATGTAGAATCGAATTATTTGTACATCTCAGAACCAGAAGATGTAAAGAACATTAAAATATACGATGTTTTGGGTAACTTACTAGTTTATGAGCCTATGAGTAAACCTTTCTTCAATTTATCATTTCTTACTAAAGGAGTTTACATTGTTAAGGTAAAATATTATACTAAAGAGGTGACTTTAAAATTCATATTTTAATGAACTATCAAATCGTGTTAAATTCTAAACCCTAAAAGAAATAATACCTGTTGTCTTCGTTTGCGATAACAGGAATGATTTTAAGTTTTATTATTTGCTAGCTCTGTTCTTAGAATAATTATCAACTTAAAAAATGAGTTAAAAATAAAAGTAACTGTCTAATTGTAAAATTAAACAGTTGCTTTTGTATATGTAGTTAACGCTCTTTTTTTAAATTAAAAGCTCCGTTCTCACCAGCCAGTGTCCGGTTCGTCGTCTGCACGCCCATTTCCACCCCATCCAGTACCCGGTTCGTCTGCACTAATTGCAATAGCTTTTTGAGGTTTTAAAATTAGATACGTACCCAAGGCTGTTAATGCTGTATAC
>CAWVTK010000042.1:0-14322 GCA_963933205.1 uncultured Flavobacteriales bacterium | reverse complement strand
CAAATTAGACAAGGAATAGGGTCATGAGACACGGAAAAAAATTCAATCACTTAGGTAGAAAGGCCGCTCATCGTAAATCGATGTTAGCAAATATGGCCTGTTCATTGATTGAACACAAAAGAATAAACACTACTGTAGCAAAAGCGAAAGCATTGAAACAATATGTTGAGCCATTAATCACAAAATCAAAAGACGATTCAACACATTCACGTAGAATTGTGTTTCGTTACTTGAAGCAAAAGGAAACAATTAAAGAATTGTTTGGTGATGTAGCTTCAAAAGTAGCAAGTCGTCCTGGAGGTTACACTCGTATCATTAAAACGGGTAACCGTTTAGGTGATAATGCTGAGATGTGTATGATTGAGTTGGTAGATTACAACGAAGTATATACAAACGGTAAAGAGACAAAGAAAACTAAAACTCGTAGACGTAAAAAAACTACTACATCAGTAGATGAAACGCCTGCCGTTGATGAAGCTCAAGTAATTGAGGAAACTCCTGCTAAAGAAGATGACTCTTCTGATGATGAAAGCAAAGATGCATAAGGAGCTCTTCTTTAGTATTCTCTAAATAAATATTAAAGGATAGAGCTTCGGCTTTATCCTTTTTTTATGAAATTTGATTTCCGATGAAATACAAGACGAAACAAAAAGCTTTACTATTACTACAAGACGGAGCCATATTTTATGGACATGCAGCAGGTTTAAAAGGAACTGCTACTGGAGAAGTCTGTTTTAATACAGGAATGACTGGGTATCAAGAAATATTTACAGACCCCTCTTATACCGGTCAAATAATGCTTACGACCAATGCACATATTGGTAATTATGGTACACACGAACAGGAAGTAGAATCCGACGATGTTAAAATATCAGGATTAATTTGTAAAGATTTTAACAACAATAATTCTCGTCCAGATTCAAGTATGTCTTTACAAGATTACTTTGTTAAGGAAGGTTTAGTAGCGATTTGTGATGTAGACACACGAGCATTGGTTCGCTATGTTAGAGACAAAGGAGCTATGAATGCAATCATATCTTCAGACAATCTTGATGTAGCATATCTAAAAGATCAATTAGCTAAAGTCCCAAGCATGATCGGCTTGGAATTATCATCCAAAGTATCTACCAAAACGCCTTATACTTTTGGCGACGAAGATGCAACCATAAGAGTTGCTGTTTTAGACCTTGGTGTTAAGAAAAACATTTTAAGATGTTTGGCAGATCGTGGTTGTTATCTAAAAGTATTTCCAATGCACACTTCTACAGAAGATATGCTCGCATGGAATCCTAATGGATTTTTCTTATCCAATGGCCCAGGAGACCCAAGTGCTATGCCAAAAGTAATAGCTGAAGTAGCTACAATAATTGACGCTGGTTTACCAATCTTCGGCATTTGTTTAGGTCATCAAATGATTGGCCTATCCTCAGGTTTAAAAACCTACAAAATGCATAATGGACATAGAGGCATAAACCATCCAGTTTTTAATATAGAAACAGGAAAAGGTGAGATTACATCGCAAAACCATGGCTTTGCCATTAGCATGGACAGTCTAGAAGGTAACGATAACATACTTCTTACCCATAAAAACTTAAACGACAACACTGTAGAGGGAATTCGATTGAAAGATCGATCTTGTTTCTCTGTACAATACCATCCGGAATCTTCTCCTGGACCACACGATTCTCGTTACTTATTCGATCAATTCATAAACAACATTCTAGCCCACAAAAACTAGCTCATCAATGACATTAATTTCAGATATACACGCCCGTCAAATTCTCGATTCAAGAGGTAATCCAACTATAGAAGTCGACATAGTAACAGAATCAGGTGCATTTGGTCGTGCTGCAGTTCCTTCTGGAGCTTCAACTGGAAAATACGAAGCCGTTGAGCTCAGAGACGGAGATAAATCTATCTATATGGGTAAGAGCGTTCACAAAGCCATAGGTAATGTAAACGGACCTCTTTACGACTCCTTAGTGGGTATGCCTATAGAGGATCAAGCTGGAATTGACCAATTAATGATCGACCTAGATGGTACTGCAAACAAAGAAATTATGGGAGCCAACGCTATGCTTGCCATTTCTTTAGCAAGTGCTAAGGCCGCGGCGGCTTCCACAGGGCAAATGCTGTACAATTATATTGGAGGCGTTAACGCGCGTACCTTACCAATACCAATGATGAACATCCTAAATGGTGGTTCTCATGCTGATAATTCCATAGATTTTCAAGAATTTATGGTAATGCCAGTAGGTGCAGAGACATTTTCTGAGTCGTTGCGAATGGGTACAGAAATCTTTCATCATTTAAAAGCCGTTTTAAAATCTAAAGGATTAGCTACAAACGTAGGCGATGAGGGAGGTTTTGCTCCGAACTTGAAATCTAATGTTGAAGCGATGGAAATGGTTTTAATGGCAATCGAAAAAGCTGGTTACCGTCCAGGAGAAGACGTTTATGTTTCTATGGATGCAGCTGCTTCAGAATTTTACAACGCCGAAGAAGGAGTTTACCACTTCCATCAATCCACAGGCGATAAATTAACCTCATCCGAAATGGTTGATTATTGGGCTGATTGGGCGAAAAAATACCCAATCCTCTCTATTGAAGACGGATTAGATGAAGACGACTGGTCGGGATGGAAATCGATGACAGATCGTTTAGGTGATAAAATACAATTGGTAGGAGATGATTTGTTTGTTACCAATGTAGATCGTCTTTCTCGCGGAATTAATGAAGGAATTGCGAACTCCCTTTTGGTAAAAGTAAATCAAATTGGAACCTTAACCGAAACCATTAATGCTGTGCAAATGGCTCAAATAAATTCGTACACTACTGTAATGAGTCATCGCTCGGGAGAAACCGAAGATAACACAATTGCAGACCTAGCTGTAGCCTTAAATACAGGTCAAATTAAAACAGGCTCTGCCTCGCGTTCAGATCGCATGGCTAAGTACAATCAACTACTTCGTATTGAGGAAGCTTTAGGCGAATCTGCAGTATTTATGGGGAAGGATTTTAAGTATTTAAAATAAACTAAAACATAGCCTTTGGCTCTGATTTTGCACTAAGAATGTACAGAATAAATTAACGATCAATAAACGTAATAAATGTCAGATTTTGCAGAAATAACATACGACGGGAAAAGCTATAAACTTCCAGTAGTAGAAGGTAGTGAAGGTGAGAAAGCCATTGATATTAGTAAATTAAGAAGCACCTCAGGGCTCATTACAATCGATAGAGGTTTTAAAAACACCGGATCCACAAATAGTGCGATTACTTTTTTAGATGGCGAAAAAGGAATTTTACGCCACAGAGGATACAGCATCGAAGAACTAGCCGACAAATCCTCCTTTATAGAAGTTTCGTACTTAGTTATTTACGGTGAACTCCCAACACAGGATGAACTAACTGCATTTAAAACAGAAATTACCCAACACACCCTGGTTCACGAAGATGTTAAGTCTATTTTAGATGGATTTCCTTCTAAAGCGCATCCAATGGGAGTATTGTCTTCCTTAGTTTCGTCTTTAACTGCATTCTATCCAAAATCATTAGATCCCAATCGCTCTGTAGAAGAAGTAAACGGAACTATTATACGTCTGTTAGCCAAACTACCAACTTTAGCTGCTTGGGCTTTTAAAAACCGAGTAAGACAACCCTTAGTATACCCTAACAACAACTTGGATTACTGTTCAAATTTCTTACGCATGATGTTTGGCTTGCCAACCGAGGAATACACTATAGACCCCGTTGTAGCAAATGCATTAGATAAATTACTCATACTCCACGCAGATCATGAGCAAAACTGTTCGGCCTCTACCGTACGAATTGTTGGTTCTTCTCATGCAAGTTTATACGCTTCAGTTTCTGCTGGTATAGCAGCTCTTTGGGGGCCTCTTCATGGAGGAGCCAACCAAGCAGTAATAGAAATGCTAGAAGAGATTAAGGCCGATGGTGGAGACGTAACTAAATACGTTAATAAAGCCAAAGACAAATCAGATCCATTCCGTTTAATGGGATTTGGACATCGAGTTTATAAAAACTTTGACCCACGTGCCCGTATCATAAAAAAAGCTGCTGATGATGTATTAGAAGCTTTAGGAATTGATGACCCAGTATTGAAAATTGCACAAGAGTTAGAAGCTGTTGCTTTAAAAGATCAATACTTTATTGACAGAGGTTTGTATCCAAACGTAGATTTTTACTCGGGTATTATTTACCGTGCTTTAGGGATTCCTACCGATATGTTTACCGTTATGTTTGCACTTGGTCGTTTGCCAGGCTGGATTGCACAATGGAAAGAAATGCGTGAAAATGGAGATCCTATCGGACGCCCGCGTCAAGTTTATACAGGACATAATGAAAGATCTTACGTTGAAATGAATGCGCGATAATAATATCTTCTTATTTTATACAAAAAGCCTCTTTACTCTAAAGTAAAGAGGCTTTTTTATGCGCGCTACAATCTATTAATTGCTCAGTTCACACCTTAGTACAAATACATCCAATAATCATCGGTACAAAGAGAATTCCAAACCGCTGTTATTGTATAATTAACTCCAGTATTTTGTTCCAGTATTTTATACAAAACCAGTCTGTTTTGTAGATATTTAAAATTAAATTAAACTCTATTAAAATCATACGATTAGATTAAATACCTTTGAGTAAATATTAAAAAAATGGGTTATAAAAGTTTAGAAGCTTGTGTTAAGGATCTTGATAAAAATGGAGAATTAATACGAATACATCAAGAAGTAGATCCGTATTTGGAAATGGCATCTATACAATTACGCGCCTATAAAAAAGGGGCAAAAGCCATACTTTTTGAAAAAGTAAAAGGTTCTGAATTTAGAGCACTCTCAAACCTGTTCGGAGATGTAAATCGGTCTAGATTTTTGTTTCGCGATAGCATGAAAATGGTGCAAAATATTGCCTTGCTTAAGAAAGACCCAATCTTGGCTCTAAAAAACCCACTAAAGTATCTTTCTACTCCAAAACACTTATTTAATGCTCTTCCAAAAAAAGTATCTAAGCGCAGTGCCGGGTTAGTAGAAACTACCCTGGATAAACTACCCCAAATTACTTGTTGGAAAAACGACGGCGGCCCATTTATAACCTTACCCATTGTTTATACCGAAGATGTAGATCAGCCCGGTTGGATGAAGTCTAATATGGGAATGTACCGCATACAATTAGGTGGAAACGATTATGTGCAAAACAAAGAAATTGGTCTGCATTATCAAATTCATCGAGGAATAGGAGTACACCAATCTAAGGCAAATAAAAAAGGAGATCCTTTAAAGGTCAGTATTTTTGTGGGCGGACCTCCATCTTTAAGTTTTTCTGCAGTAATGCCTTTACCAGAAGGCATGCCAGAGTTTGCCTTTGCTGGTATGTTAGGAGGCAAACGAATGCGATATTTCAAAGAAGATGGATTTACTGTTTGTGCAGATGCAGATTTTGTAATTACTGGAGAAGTATTTCCTCACGATGTAAAACCTGAAGGCCCCTTTGGAGATCATTTAGGTTATTACAGTTTAAAACATGACTTTCCACTGATGAAAGTACATAAAGTTTACCATAAAAAAGAAGCTATTTGGCCCTTTACAGTTGTTGGAAGACCACCACAGGAAGATACAAGCTTCGGAGCAATGATTCACGAATTGGCTGGAGACACTATTCAATTAGAGCTGCCAGGAGTAAAAGCTGTTCATGCGGTAGATGCATCTGGAGTTCATCCACTGCTCTTTGCTATTGGTTCCGAACGTTACACTCCTTATGTTAAAGAACGTACTCCAGCAGAAATACTAACCCAAGCAAATCATATTTTAGGCTTTGGGCAAATGTCCTTAGCTAAGTTTTTATTTATAGCTGCCGAAGAGGACAATAAGAACTTAAACATAGACGATGAGGAAGCCTTTGTTCATCACATGCTCGAACGTGTAAATTGGGAAAGAGATTTGCACTTTTACACCAACACAAGTATTGACACCTTAGATTATTCTAGTGAAGGTTTAAATACAGGATCTAAAGTGGTAATAGCCGCAGCAGGCGATAAATGTAGAGAATTAGCCCATTCGTTTGAGTCCAGTAAACCCTTGCCTAAAGGCATTTTAAATACAAAACTAGTAGCTCCTGGTATTTTAGCTGTTTCTTGTGCTCCCTTCGAAAGCTATAAGCAAGCCTCAGTAGAAATGGAAATTTGGGCAAAGGAATTAAAAGAGAGTATAGGCGATAAAATAAATACTTTGCCTTTACTATTAATGACAGATGATGCCAATTTTGTTGCAGAAACGTATAATAACTTTCTGTGGACTACTTTTACAAGAGCCAACCCATCGCATGACATTTACGGCATAGACGCATTTACCAAACACAAGCATTGGGGCTGTAAAGGATCTTTATTAATTGATACACGAATAAAACCCCACCATGCACCGCCTCTATTATTAGATGAAAAAGTAGAAAAAAGGGTAGATGCTCTTTTTTCAAAACATCCAGAATTGAGCAAGCTTTAACAAGATAGATCTACATACCTGTATCTAAAACAAACAATTTTAAATTATGGCTGCACTCCCCCTATTAGAAAAAGCTAAGGCATATTTAGAGCTTTGTTACCACGAATTAAACAAAGAAAGTTTGTTTGCAGAGCGTTGGTTGCAAGTCCAACATACCATTACTGAAACCGGAACATACGAGCTTCTAAATTTTGAATTGGAGTATGGCACAAAGGTAGCTTGGCGAAACTCCAATAAGTGTATTGGTAGGCTGTTTTGGCGTTCTATGGAAGTGCTAGACAAACGAAACCTGATAGCAGCAGACCATGTTTTTGAAGCGCTATTTGAACATATTGAGTTCGCTACAAACAAAGGAAATATTCGATCTACTATAACTGTTTTTGGGGCGCTAAAAGGAATTCGAATATGGAATCCGCAACTACTAGGATTTGCTGGCTATGTAAAAGAAGATGGTTCTGTTATCGGCGATTCTAAAAATGTAGATTTCACCTTAAAATGTATAGAACTTGGTTGGCAACCTAAAATGGGGCAGTTTGACCTCTTACCTCTTGTCGTAAAAATTGGTGATTTAAAGCCTGAATTAAGATCTATTCCAGAAGAACTTGTTTGTCTTGTTGACATCGAACATCCAAGTATAAGTAATGTAAAAGACTTAAACTTATGTTGGTATTCTACTCCAATTATATCTAATATGACGCTAGAAATTGGAGGTATTGAGTTTTTTGCTGCGCCTTTTAACGGCTGGTATATGGGTACAGAAATTGGATCTCGAAATTTAGCCGATGAAGACCGCTACAATTTACTACCAACAATGGCTAAACTCATGGGTTTAGATATTAGAGATAAAAATAGTTTATGGAAAGACAGAGCACTAGTTGAGCTAAATCAGGCCGTATTGCACTCTTTCCGAAAAGCAGGTGTAAAAATTATTGACCACCATTCTGCCTCGAAACAGTTTATGCAGTTTATGCGACAAGAAGCAAAAGAAGGAAGAGAGGTTACAGCAGACTGGTCTTGGATTGTGCCTCCAACATCCGCATCAACAACCAAAGTATTTCACACAGAGATGAAGGACCTCGTTTTAAGTCCCAACTATACTTACCAAAAGCTCCCCTGGGACTAAACTTCTAATTGTCTTTGACGAATTGCTTCGTACAAAATAACCGCGGTAGCTACAGAAACATTTAAAGACTCTGTTTTACCGAACATCGGAATTCGAGTATTCGCATCAGCCAATTCTAATATGTCCTCAGAAATACCGTCTTCTTCAGAACCCATTACAATTACAACTGGGTCTGTAAATGGAACTGCATAAAGATCTGTGTCTGCTTTTTCGGTACAAGCTATAATCTTAAGTCCACTTTTTTTAAGGTACTTTAAGCTGTGATGAAGGTTTTGCTCTCTACAAATTGGAATGTGCATTAAAGCTCCTGTAGAAGTTTTCATGGCGTCCGAGTTAAGCTGTGCTCCTCCAATTTTGGGTAAAATAATAGCATTTACACCACATGCTTCTGCTGTACGAGTAATTGCTCCAAAATTGCGAACATCTGTAATACGATCTAACATTAAGAAAAGCGGAGCCTTACCCTCTTCGAAGGTTTGCATTAACACATCTCCTAAACTAAAGAAGTTTACTGGAGAGACAAAGGCAAAAACACCTTGATGCTCCTTATGAGTTAGGCGATTTAATTTTTCTACAGGTACCGCTTTAAACATAATATTATGTTCTTTTAAAAGTGCCCGTAGCTCCATAGCTAAGCCTGTATTTACACCTTTTTCCATAAAGATTTTATCGAATTCTTTTCCTTCACGGACAGCGTCCATTACGGCTTGTAATCCGAAAATCTCTAAACTCTTTTGTAAACGATCTTTTTTCATAGCTGCGAAAGTACGATTATTCGGCATGGGTCAAGAATTCTGTTTCCGATTTATCTAGTAAATCTTTAGAAATGCTTTTAGTTGTTTTAGCGCCTAGTTGTTTAATCTTCTCTACACTAGAAATTAAGTTCCCTCTTCCCGAGTGTAGCTTGTTTTGAGCAGAATCGTATTTTTTGTTTGCGGTTTCAAGAGCCTTGCCCACAGCCTCTAGGTCGCTAACAAATCCACAAAATTTTTCGTACATAGCACCCGATTGTCTCGCAATCTCCAGTACGTTTTTCTTCTGATTTTCCTGCTGCCATATAAATGAAACGGTTCGCATGGTGGCCATTAGGGTAGATGTGCTCACTAAAATAATGTTTTTACTTAAAGCCAAATTAAAAATTTCGGAATCTTCCTGCAGGCCAGAAGTTAAAGCTGATTCAATTGGTACAAACATTAAAACATAATCGGGTGCATTTATACTGTATAATTTAGGGTAGTCTTTACTGGCTAAATCTCGTATATGGTTTTTAATACTATCAATGTGTAGTTTCAAATAGCGCTTCTTATCCTCTTCAGAATTTGCATTAACACACTGTTCATAGGAGGTTAGCGAGACTTTAGAGTCGATGATTAAGTTTTTGTTGTCCGGTAGGTCTATAATACAATCCGGTCTTTTTTGGTTGCCCTCTTGGTCTTTCACAGAATTTTGTGTTCGAAAGTGTACATCCTTTTTTAATCCAGATTTTTCTAAAAGAACTTCCAATTGAAATTCTCCCCAATCTCCCTGGGTTTTTGAATCTCCTTTAAGCGCTCTCGTGAGGTTTATTGCGTCTTGGCTAATTTTTTGATTTGCTACCTGCAACATGGATATTTGCTTAGCCAAACCGGCTCTACTTTCCTGATCTTTTACATATTTATCTTCTACGCTTTGCTCAAAACTTTTAATTTTATCGCCTAAGGGTTTCAGTATTTGGTCAATGTTTTTTTGGTTTTGATGCGCAAACTTTTCAGATTTTTGTTCCAAAATTTTGTTTGCCATCTGTTCAAACTTAAATTCTAATTGCTTTTGCTGTTCCAAAAGCCTTTCTCCTTCTGTGTTTATTTTTTGTTTTAAGTGCATTATATTTGCGTCTCTAGCTGAAACATCAGCCTTTAAATCTCCAATATACTGATGCATTTCTTTGTTTTCTTCTTCTATTTTTTCAACTCTATTTTTTTCTGTTTGGTAGAGTTCTATAGAAACAAAATTGATCTTGCTTTTGTCCTCTTCGTTTTTTTGGCTTTTATTTCGGGTGTATAAAACCCCCATTATAAAACCCGTAAGCAGTCCTGTAAGTAAGTATACGATTTCCATGCTCTTTTATCAAATGATAAGTTTAAATTGAAAGTTGATAGGTTTTGGGGCTTAAATCCCAATTGATTTTTTCTTTTCCTACCGATGCTAGGTAATTATTTGTTTTAGAAAAAGGCTTAGATCCAAAGAATCCCTTTCTAGCCGAAAATGGCGATGGATGAACAGATGTAATTATTTTATGCTTGCCTTGGTCTATTTTGTTTTGATTTTGCTGAGCGTAGTTTCCCCATAAGATAAATACAATATTTTCACGCTTTAAAGAAAGAAGCTCAATTACCTTATTTGTAAATAACTCCCAACCTTTTTTTTGATGCGATCCGGGTTTATGTGCCTTAACAGATAAGGTTGAATTAAGCAATAAAACACCCTGATTTGCCCATTGTTCAAGATTTCCATTTAAAGGTATTTCGTAATTCAAGTCTGTTTTTAATTCTTTAAAAATATTTTTTAAAGAGGGAGGGATCTTTACCCGATTCCCCACAGAAAAACTCAAGCCGTTTGCTTGGTTAAAATTGTGGTAAGGATCTTGTCCGAGTATAACCACCTTAGTATTTTCGAAGCTTGTTTTATTAAAGGCAGCAAAACACAATTCTGCCTGCGGAAATATAGAATGTTCTTCTCGTTCCTGTTTTACAAAAACTGAAAGTTCTTTGAAGTATGTTTTTTCAAATTCACACTGAAGCACTTCTCTCCAGGAATTGTTTAGTTGCTCAATCATATAGTAAAAGTATAGGATTTATTTTTATGATGCTCAATTTTTGTATACCAAATCACATTGACATTCACCTACTCTTTTATTTTTTATATGGATTTTAGTTCTGTTTTTTTTGAGCTTATTTTTGTCTGCTTAACTCGTTTTTCGTCCTAATGTTTAGCAATCATTTTAGATGCTATTTTACCCAAGAAATTTTTAGTATTTTTGCATGAAATTAATAACCTAGTATTATGAAAAAGATTGTATTTATTGTTGCCTTATGTTTAGTTGCACTTGTTGCTCAATCTTGTTGTGCTGTCTCAAACTGTCCAGGTTTGGCTCAAGCAGAAGTAAGTAATAACAATGCATAAATGAATTGGATAGCACTAACAGACTATTCTCAAATATCAAAGGCCTTAGAGAACTCTATACCCTTTTTTGTTTTTAAACACAGTACTCGATGTTCTATTTCGAGCATGGCCTTAAATCGTTTTGAAGGCTCATATAATCTAGAGGGAGTTCAAGCTTTTTATTTAGATCTTATTAAATTTCGTTCCATCTCTAACCAACTAGCAGTCGAGTATGATGTTCAACATCAATCGCCTCAATTACTATTATTTAGAGACCATGAGTGTGTTTACAATGCTTCTCATAACTCAATTAGTTTTGAAGCCATAAAAGCATTTGTTTAAACTTATACTGAATGTTTAGTTGCTAACGCTGTTAGCTCAATATAGAATCGATGGCAGTAGATACCCCTATAGATAAGAAAGAGATTCGTCAAGGAAAACCAAAGTGGTTACGCGTTAAGCTTCCTACGGGCGAAAGCTATAAAAAAGTTCGTAAACTAGTAAGCAAACACAAGCTTCACACCATTTGCGAAAGTGGTAACTGCCCTAATATGGGTGAGTGTTGGGGCGAGGGTACAGCTACTTTTATGATACTTGGAAATATTTGCACCAGATCTTGCGGGTTTTGTGCTGTTGCAACGGGCAAGCCTCAAGCGGTAGATTGGTCTGAACCAGAACGCGTTGCTCGGTCAGTAAAATTAATGGAAGTAAAACACGCTGTTGTTACTTCTGTGGATAGAGATGACTTAAAAGACGGTGGATCCATTATTTGGACAGATACAGTTAAAGCCATACGTAGAGTAAGTCCTAGTACAACAATGGAGACTTTAATACCCGATTTTAAAGGTAATATGGATCAAGTACAACGTATAATTGACGTTGCTCCAGAAGTAGTATCTCATAATATGGAAACCGTTAAACGATTAACACGCTCTGTACGTATACAGGCAAGATACGAACGCTCTTTATCGGTATTAAAATATTTAAAAGAGGGAGGTATGCGAACCAAAACAGGTATTATGCTTGGTTTGGGCGAAACGGAAGATGAAGTTATTGAAGCAATGAAAGATTTGGTTGGAATTGGTCTAGATGTATTAACGCTGGGTCAGTATTTACAACCTACTCCTAAGCACCTTCCGGTACTAGATTTTGTTACACCAGAGCAATTTGCTAAGTACAAAGAAATTGGTTTAAAGCTCGGTATACAATATGTAGAGAGCGGGCCATTGGTTCGTTCATCTTACAAAGCAGAAAAACATTTAAAATAAGAGAAGAGGCAAGTGCCTCTTTTTTTTAGCTTTATAAAAATGAAGAATATTAAGGTAGCCATAAATGGTTTTGGACGAATTGGTAGAACCCTTTTTCGTATACTTCATGAACGTGAGGGGATTGAAGTGGTTGCAGTAAATGATGTAGCCGATTTGAAGCCCCTAGCACACCTACTAAAATACGATTCTATACATAGAACTTTTAGTGCAGATGTGCAGACTTCCGAAAATGGTTTTATTGTAGATGGAAATCCAGTTAGCTATTCTCAGGAATCGGACTTAGATAAGGTCTGTTGGACAAATTGTGATGTTGTTATTGAGGCTACAGGAAAGTTTTTAACCAAGTCAGATCTTCAGAAACACCTAAAAGCGGGAGCTTCTAAAGTTATACTATCTGCTCCGCCTATAGGAGATTCTATTAAAATGATTGTTTTAGGGGTAAACGATTCAATACTTAAATCTTCTGATTTAATTGTGTCTAATGCTTCTTGTACAACCAATAGTGCTGCACCCATGGTTCAGTTAATCGATACGTTTTTTGGAGTAGAACAGGCTTATATTACCACAATACATTCTTATACTACCGATCAAAGTTTACACGACACACCTCACAAAGATTTACGAAGAGCTAGAGCAGGAGCTTTGTCCATTATTCCAACTACCACCGGCGCAGCAAAAGCTGTTTCTAAAATCTTTCCTCATCTCGAAATCGGTGGATGCGGTATACGGGTGCCTGTTCCAAATGGATCCTTAACAGATATTACCTTTGTAGTAAAGAAAAATTGTACTATTGAACAAGTGAATAGGGTGTTTTTAGAAGCTTCTAAAAACTCCCATAAAAATTACGTTTCCTATACCGAAGATCCAATCGTATCGATCGATGTAGTTGGAAATACTAGCTCTTGTTTGTTTGACGCTCAATTAACGTCGGTACTCGGTAAAATGGTGAAAATAGTTTCGTGGTACGATAATGAAACAGGTTACGCCAACCGATTGGCAGATTTGATATTTAGGATAAATTAGAAAGAAACCCTACTTGTTTACTACCTTGGAATATTTAGATTGGAAAAATTTTAACTCAAAAACACCATTTTCTAGAATCCCGTAAGAATTGTAGTTAAGCCATTCGCCAAGGTTTATGTACCTACTCGATTTGTTCAGTTCAATGTCTAAAGGCAAATGCCTGTGGCCAAAAATGAAATAATCGAAATGAGACTTTTCAAGTATATCTTTAGAGTAGTTAGCCAACCACTCATTTTCACTTCGCGTAAAAATAGCATCGCTCTCTTTGTTTGCAACCCTACTTTTGCTAGATAATAAATTAGCCAAACCAAATGAAAAGTTTGGATGAAGTCTAGAGAAAAGCCATTGACAACTACGATTCGTAAATATGTTTTTTAATTTTTTGTATTTCTTATCACCATCACCTAATCCATCACCATGCCCGATGTAACATTTTTTGTTTTGTAATGTTACCTGTATCGGGTTTCGGTATACTTTCATGCCTATTTCCTGTTCTAAGTAGCCAAAAGTCCAAAGATCGTGGTTTCCTGTAAAGAAATGAATTGGAATGCCCAAATCGCATATTTCAGCTAATTTACCAAGTATACGAACATGTCCTTTTGGAACGGCATGTTTCCATTCGTACCAAAAGTCAAATATATCACCAACCAAGTATATTTCACTTGCATCTTTCTGAATTTCCGAAAGCCATGAAACTATTTTATGTTCTCTAGCGATACTATCCGAGTAGTTTGGGGCTCCCAAGTGAAAATCGGAAGCAAAATATATTTTTGTTTTTACAGACATTTATTTTTGTAAAATTTCGGCAATTTTTGCTTTTAGAGTCCTATGGTCTAGGTTCTGACCGATCACTCTACCGTCTGTATTAATAAGAATGGTATGGGGAATACTTGTAAAATCGTATAAGTTTCTAATTTCAGAGGACCAACCTTTAAGTTCACTCAATTGCGTCCAGTTGAGCTGGTCTTCTTTCACCGCTAATTTCCAATCCATATCAGGCGTTTTTTGCTGTGGAGTTCCATCCATAGAAATGCTAATCATTTCTAAGCCTAATGGATTAAATTCTTTGTAAAGCTCTACCATTTTAGGGTTTGCCAAACGGCAAGGCTTACACCAAGACGCCCAAAAATCAATTAAAACTAACTTACCCTTAAAGTCGTTTAACCCGACGCTATCTCCTTTAATGTTTTCCATTGTAAAGTTTGGAGCATAGGCCAAATTTAGAATTTCGGAGAGCAATTTACTATGT